>SXNB01000013.1 GCA_005777205.1 Burkholderiales bacterium
GGCATTTCGGCGGCCGGATCGAAGCAGGCCAGATGAGCGGTGAATCGGAAGGGCAGGAGGTCCGTCCGCTGCGCTGGCGCGCCTCCCGGAACTGAGAATGTAACGGATCGGTTACATATTGGCCCGGATTCCGGCATGCGAGAATCGCACGCATGCAACCGAGTGATGAAACCTATATGCGCCGTGCACTTGAACTCGCTGGCCGCGCGGCGGCAGAGGGAGAAGTGCCCGTGGGCGCGCTGGTCGTGATCGATGGCCGCGTGGCCGGCGAAGGCTGGAACCGCCCCATCGGTCGCCATGACCCGACCGCTCACGCGGAGATCGAAGCCCTGCGCGCAGCCGCCTTTAAATTGGGCAACTACCGCCTCACCGGCGCCACTCTGTACGTGACGCTCGAGCCCTGCGACATGTGTCTGGGCGCCATGTTCCACGCGCGTGTGGCGAGGGTGGTCTACGGCGCCACCGACCCTAAGAAGCTGGTGCTAAAGACCCAGGTAAAAACGGAGGGCGGCGTGCTTGCCGCCGAATGCGGCGCGATCCTGAGCGCCTTCTTCGCGGTGCGGCGATGACCATCGAAATCGACATCGGGCGCCAGGAATTGCTGTTCGAGGGGCATCCGTACAGCATTTCCAGCTCGCGCAACGGCGTGGGCGAGAGGAACGGCAGCTTCTGCACCCCGCGCGGGCGCCACATCGTGCGCGCGAAGATCGGGGCGGGGCAGCCTCTCAACGCGGTCTTCGTTCGCCGCCGGCCGACCGGCGAGGTCTGGACCCCGGCCCTGCACGCGGCTCACCCCGGGCGCGACTGGATTCTCACCCGGATCCTCTGGCTGTCGGGTAGCGAGCCGGGATTCAACCGCCTGGGCGAAGTCGACACCATGCGCCGCTACATCTATATCCACGGCTGCCCTGAGCTGGCGGAGATGGGCCGGCCAGGCTCGATCGGCTGCATCCGGATGCGGGGGGAGGACATCCTGGAGCTGTTCGCTCGGGTACCACCCTATACGCCAGTCATAATTCATAAATGACGCGAGGAAAAGTCGATAAGTTACTGCATTTATACACTAAATTGTATAAAACAAATGTCTTAGTGCGACTTCCGACATACCCCCCGCTGGACAATGAACGGCGTGAGCCAGTTGGCTGTAAGGTTTGAACTGCAGTATGGAACGAGACGGCTGCGGCAGATACAAAAACAAGCCGTTCGAACCACAGTAGTTGTCATGAACGCGATGTAGAGTAGGAACAGGGTACTGAAGGCAGTCGGCAAGGTCGCGCTGGTGCTCCGACTCAAATTCGCCGCAGGCGGATGCTCGTTGCTGTCCGACTACTGAGCCATGGATCGCGCGCCGCTTCACAATCCGCAAGGCCACGTGGTGGGGCAGTAGGGAACCCTCGAGTTGCCCGGCACCGGCGAGGAACTGACGCGGATCGCGCTCTATACGCCGTGGCGCAGCCTGGACGGCAAGATCGTGGGCTACAAGGAACAGACCCGCAGCGGGTCCGTGATCCGCGACCTTGATGGCAACGTTACCGGCGGACGCTGGAAGGACCTGCGCAGCCGCGCGACCAACCGCAATGAAGGCATCTCGGTCGTGTTTGCCACCCAGCCATCGCGGCAAGGTGCAGACGTCGAACCGATGGCGCCCGTCGCCGCCCTGGACTTTGTCCGGCTCGCCGGACGGCCCTAGCCGGGCAGCGCCAGCCGGGCCAGCCGCTCACGGTTCGGCCCGGCCACGACGCCTTTCTCGCAAATCAGCGCGGTGATCAGGTCAGCCGGCGTGATGTCGAACGCCGGATTGCGCACGTGCACGCCCTCGGGCGCCCAGCGCAGGCCCCGGTAGCCCGTTACTTCGGCCGGCGGCCGCTCCTCGATGTCGATGGCGGTGCCGTCCGCGATCGAGAAATCGAAAGTGGACAGGGGCGCAGCGACGTAGAAAGGCAAGGCGTGGCGCCGTGCCAGGACCGATAGGGTGTAGGTGCCGATCTTGTTGGCCGTATCGCCGTTGGCGGCAATCCGATCCGCGCCGACGATCACCAGGTCCACTTCGCCTCGGCTCATCAGGTGGCCGGCCATGTTGTCCGTGATGAGGGTGCAGGGAATGCCTTCCTGCACGCACTCCCAGGCGGTGAGGCGCGCACCCTGCAGGTATGGGCGCGTCTCGCACGCGACCACCGAGATGCCCCTGTCTTTCGCCGAACGCACCACGCCCAGCGCGGTGCCGTGTCCCGCGGTCGCAAGCGCGCCGGTGTTGCAGTAGGTGAGTATTCGAGCCCTATACGGGATCAGCGCCGCGCCATGCGCCCCCATGGCCCGGTTGGCCGCGATGTCCTCGTCATAGATCGCGCGCGCCTCTGACTCGGCGCCACCGGCGCGCTTCATGCGTTCCAGCGCCCAGAACAGGTTGACCGCCGTGGGCCGGCTGGCGGCAAGGTGGGCGTAGGCCTCCGGGCTGCCGCGGCCGAGTACGACACCGAAGGCGGCCGCGCAGCCGATCGCGGGCGCGCCGCGCACCACCATGTCGCGGATAGCGCCCGCCACGTCCGCGGCGCTGCGGCACTGGAGGTAGGTCGTCTCATCCGGTAGAAGACGCTGGTCGATCAATTCCAGACGGTCGCCCCGCCAGCGGATCGGCTCTACGGCCACCTAGACCACGCGCTCGTTACCACCGTCCACCGGGACTTGCGCCGCGGTCGTCTTGGCGAACAGGGGACCACACATCTCGGCTGCGAGCTCGGCGACGTCGCGCGAGGACACTTCGGTCTTCAGCAGGTTGTTTTTCCGGTAATGCTCGACCGTCATGCCATAGATCTTGGCGCGGGAGGCCAGCACTTCCTCGGTCCACAGCCCGGTGTCGAACACCTGGTTGGGGTGGATGGTGTTGATGCGGATGCCATCCTTGCCCCATTCGAGCGCCGCGACGCGCGCGAGTTGATTCATCGCCGCCTTCGAGGCGGAGTAGGCGCCGGCCCCGGGCCCGGGTGCCGGCACGTTCTTCGAACCGATGACCACGATCCGCCCGCCGCGCGGCGCCAGCTTGAGCAGCGCGTGGCAGGCCTGCATGACAATCAGGTTCGCCTCGACGTTGACCGTCATGGCGCGCTTCCACATGTCCGCGCCGATCTCCTGCACGGGTTGGGACGCGGGGAAGATGCCGGCGTTCAGCATCAGCATGTCGGTGCCGCCGAAGCGCTTCACCGCCGCGTCCAGCGCCGCATGCACCGCCTTCGCGTCGGTGAGGTCGCAGGCGAGACCGAGAAAATCAGGTCGCTTCCAGATTTCCGTGATCGCCGGGTTCCAGTCCAGGCCGACTACCGCCGCGCCCCGGCGCAGCAGCGCCTCGGCGCAGGCCTTGCCGATCCCAGACGCGGCGCCGGTCACCACGGCCACCTCGCCAGCGAAGGCGGGCGGACTGCCGGCCTTCCTCAGTTTCGCCTGCTCCAGGTCCCAGTACTCGATGTCGAAGGTGTGGCGGTCCTCCAGCGCCTTCCAGCCGCCGAGCGCCTCGGCGCGCAGGATGACTTCGACGGTGTGCTCGTAGAGGTCCTCGACGATGCCCACGTCCCTGGCGGTGCGGCCGAACGCGGCCAGTCCCAGGTCCGGATCGAGCGCCATGCGCGGCGCCGCGTCGAGCATGGTCTTCTTCTCCTTCGCGGTCTTCGCATTGCGCTCGAAGTACTCGCGGTAGGCGGCGCCGAAAGCGCCCACGTCGCGTCCGAGCATCGGCACCGGCTTGGTGCGGATGACGTGATCGGGCGTGGCAGGGCCGCTCTGCGAGATGCGCGCCACGTCGGGATGGCGCGCGAAACCCAGGAAATTCGGCGCGTCGTTGCACCGGCACAGCAATGGAAACCCGGCGGCTTTCGAGGCGTCGCTGCGCAGCTTCGCCGCGTCCTCGCGCTTGAAGGGGGAGGGGGTGGAGGGTGGCAATGCGATGTTCCATGCCTTCTGCGCCGCGAGGTAACGCTCGGCCATGGACACCAGCTCGACCATCAGCTCATAGGACTCCCGGGCATCCTCGGCGAAGGAGAATACGCCATGCGAGAGCAGGACCATGCCCACGGTGTTCTTCGTGCGCTGTTTTGGGAACTCGCGCGCGCAGTACGCGGCCAAGTCGAAGCCGGCCATGATGTAGGGGATTACCACCACCCTGTCGCCGTAGATGTCACGGATCCGCTTGTTGCCATCGGGCGCGTTTGACACCGACAGCACCGCGTCGGCGTGGGTGTGGTCGACGTACTTGTGCGGCAGGCTGGCGTGCAGGATGGTCTCTACCGACGGTGCCGGGGCGCCGGCCCGCAGCGTATGGGTGGCCAGTTCGTTGACCATCTGCGGATCGGACAGGGCCGGCAGGGTCGCCAGGCGCCTCAGGTAGCCCAGCTGGACCGGCGTGAACCCGGCCGGCTCGATGGTCTCCAGGTCCCAGCCGCTACCCTTGACGTACAGGACCTCCTCCTCCTCGCCGAGGAGGTTCTTTTCGCGGATCTTGACCGACGTGTTGCCGCCCCCGTGCAGCACCAGGGACCTGTCCTGGCCCAGCAGGCGGGAGGTGTACACCCGCAGGCCCAGCGGCCCTTCGAATTTTGCCGCCTCGGCGTCCTGCCACAAGCTTTTCATGGGCGCGGATTATACTTTCGGTTCATGTTCCGGATTGACCTGATCGAGTGGGACCAGGCGCAGCCGATCGCGGGCCCGATCCGGTTCGCCATCTTCGTGGACGAGCAGAACGTGCCGCCGGGCATCGAACTGGACGAGATTGACGCGAAGTGCTTGCACGCGATCGCCTACGATCCGGAGGGCAAGGCCATCGGTACCGGGCGCCTGCTGCCCGACGGCCGTATCGGCCGCATGGCGGTGGTGAAAAGTTGGCGCCGGCAGGGCGTGGGCGCCGACATCCTGGAGGCGCTGGTCGCCGAGGCGGCGCACCGCGGCCATGCGGAGGTGGTGCTCTCGGCGCAATTGCAGGCGGCGGAGTTCTATTGCAGCCACGGCTTCGTGGCCGAGGGCAAGGTGTACCAGGAGGCCGGCATCCTGCACCAGGCCATGCGTCGCGTGCTCGGGACGGTCAAGCCCGCAGCCTGAACTCGTAGCGGACCGTCTCCCCGGTGGCGCCCGCGGCATCGAATGCGCGCTCCGAGTAGGCAACGGCTCCGTCGTCCTCCGTCACCAGGACGGTCGAGCAGCGAGTCCCGTACCGCGGTGCCACGATCTGCGAGCCGGCGAGGAGGTTGAACAATGGCTCGACCGCGACCGCCGGCTCGAGCGCCTGCGAGAATCGAACCTTGGGCTCGTCCACTTCCGGCGTGTCAAGCAGGAAATTACCAAGCGCGTAGATGCCCGGTTTCAGCCGGCGCGAACCGCCGTCGCGGTTGGATAGCCACCAGAGTTCGCGCCCGTCGCAGGCGAGGAGATTGAATCCGCTGTAGGCGGCCCGCCTGCCGGACAAGCCGGCGACATAGTCCGCAGGAGAGAGGTTGCCGGAAAGGAAGCCCGTCACCAGCGCCCCGCGGGACTCGACGGCATTGACGTCGCGCCCGCCACGGTAGTTGGTCAATGCCGCGAACCGGCCATTGCGTGATACGCCCATCCAGGTGCCGCCGGCCTCGAGGTCCCGGCCGGCGAGAATCTCTGGCGCATCGCGCCAGAATTCCGCCCGGCCCGCGCTTCGCGCATGAAACTCGTCGCGATTCGCGGCGACCACAAGCGGATGGCGCCGATGCGCGTGCCAAGCCAGCAGGATCAAGCACATATGAATCGTTCGGTCTTACGTTCGAGTCCGAGCGCGGCGGACTCCCGCGCCAATACGGCCTCAAAGGCGTGCTCGTTCGCCACGCCTTCGTAGACTTCCATGAACGTGGTCGCCTCGTCGCGGCGCCGCATCCAGCTGCCGCGCACGCCAGTCTCGCGCTCGATCGCGTCGAACAGTGTTCGGACGGCGTGCCGGACCGTCTCCACGCGCGCCGCATCCACGCGGTAGTACACGTAGTAGCTAGTCACCAGGCGTAGGGCAGGGGCAGAACCTCGAGCGCTTCCCCGCCTGCCGCGGCGCGGATTGGCGCCTTCGCCTCGATCGATGCGATCGTCAGCACCGCCAGCGCTTCGCCCGCCGCCGCGTTCATCACGGTTCCGGAGGCCTGGCCGGGCAAGTCGTCGGAGAACAGTTCCTGACCGGGGGTGAGTGGCACCGGCGAGCGCAGCCGGTACAGACGTCGCTTGACCGCACCGCGGTACTGCGCGCGCGCCACGATTTCCTGACCCGGATAGCAGCCCTTGCGGAAATCCACTCCCCCGATCAGCTCGAAGTTCGCCATCTGCGGCACCAGCTGGTCCTGCGTCGCCTGCGTGACCGTCGGTCGGCCGGAACGGATCTCCCCCAGCGTCCAATCCTGCTCGCCAGCATCCGCGACCACATCAGCGCCGCCGAGCATGAGAAAGCGTTTGGCTCCGATGCGGACAGCAATCCTGCCGTTGCTCTGAGTTACCCCGAGATCGTCCTCCGGCGCACTCAAGCCGAGCGCTTCAAGTCCTGCCCCCGCGTCATCGCCCCATATGCCGTACTGCGGCCACGACTCGGTGACGTTTGACACCTTCACTTTCGCGCGGAGGATGAACATGGCGAGCCGCTTGGCGACTGGTGCAGCCAGATCGCGGGACAGCTGCAGCAGGAATCCGTCACCAGCCGGCACCAGCAGGAACGTCGCCAACAGGCGACCTTTGGCCGAGCACCAGCCGGCGCGGCGTGCGCGATCGGCCGCGAGCTGCTCCACGTCCACCGTGAGTTGCGCGTGGAGGAAGGCGCGCGCATCCGCGCCCTCTGCCCGCAGGAGTCCGAAACTGCCGAGTACGGTCGTGTGCATCGTAGAATGCGTATTTTAGTAGGTTCCGTTGCTCAAAGTCCTTCTCTCCGCGTGCCTGCTCGCGTTGCTCGCCGCAGCGGGATACGGCTATTGGTACGCCGCCACGCCCGTCGTGGTCGCCAGGCTTCCGGCATCGTTTGACATCCCGCCGGGTGCAGGCTTTCGCGCCGCAACGCAGCGGATCAAGGCCGCCGGGATCGGGGCGGGGCGGATCCAGTTCGAGCTGCTGGCCCGCGCGCTGGGCCGTGATCCGGATATCAAGGCCGGAAGTTACGAATTGGTATCGGCGCCTACACCTATGGAACTGCTCGACAAGCTGACGCGCGGTGACGTCACGCAGGCGGAGGTGAAATTTATCGAAGGCTGGAATTTCCGCCAGCTGCGCGCCGCCCTGGCCGCGCATGCCGAAATCCGCCACGACAGCAGGGGCATGTCCGACCCGCAACTGATGGCGCGCCTCGGGGTGGCGGAATCTCACCCGGAGGGCCTTTTCTTCCCGGATACCTACCTGTTCGCCAAGGGCAGCAGCGACCTGCACATCCTGCGGCGGGCCTACGACGCGATGCAGCGCCACCTCGCGCTGGAATGGGAGGCACGGGATCCGCGCGTGCCCTACCAGTCGCCCTATGAGGCGCTCATCATGGCCTCCATCGTAGAGAAGGAAACCGGCCGCGCCGAGGAGCGCGATCGAATTTCCGGCGCGTTGGTGAACCGCCTGCGCATTGGGATGCGCCTGCAGGTGGATCCGACAGTGATCTACGGGCTTGGCGAGGCCTTCGACGGCAACCTGAAGAAGATCCACCTGCAGACAGACGGCCCCTACAACAGCTACCTGCGCACCGGATTGCCGCCGACGCCGATCGCGGCGACGGGACTGGGCGCGTTGCGGGCCGCGCTTCGCCCGGCGAAGACCGACGCTCTCTACTACGTGGCACGCGGCGACGGCACGAGCCAGTTCTCCCGCACGCTGGAGGAGCACAATCGCGCCGTGAGAAAATACCTGTTGCATGGCGGACGCTAGCGTTACCGGCAGACTCATCACCCTCGAGGGCATGGACGGCGCGGGTAAATCCACGCACCTGGCCGCAATCGCGGCGACCTTGCGTGCCCGCGGTCACGAAGTGCTGGTGACGCGCGAGCCCGGTGGCACGCCGCTCGCGGAGAAGCTCCGTGAACTGGTGCTGGCCGAGCCGATGGACGCGATCAGCGAGACCCTGCTGATGTTCGCGGCGCGCGCGGATCATGTTGCTCGCGCGATCCGCCCTGCGCTTGCTCGTGGAGTCTGGGTCGTCTGCGATCGGTTTACCGACTCGACGCTCGCCTACCAGGGCGGCGGCAAGGGAGTGGACGCGGGCCTGCTCCGCGCGCTTGCCGCGCAGGCGCATGCGGGTCTGGCGCCCGACCGGACGCTGCTCTTCGACTGCAGCTACGAGGTCAGCCGCGCACGACTGAAGGGCGCCGGCCGCGCGCCGGATCGATTCGAGAGCGAATCGCGCGCATTCTTCCAACGTGTGCGTGCCACTTACCAGTCGCTGGCCGCTGCTGAGCCAGCCAGGATCCGCTTGATCGACGGCGAGCAGCCGCCGGAAAAGGTGCCGCCGCAGGTCGAGGCGGCGCTGGCCAGCCTGTGAGCCGATGATCGACGAACTCCAGCCCGCCGCCTGGCGGCAGCTTGCCGCGTTGCGCGGCCGGCTGCCGCACGCGTTGCTGATCCATGGCGCGCAGGGCGTGGGCAAGTTGGCGCTTGCAGAGCGCTTCGCGCAACTGTTGCTGTGCGAGGTCGCAGGGCAGGGGACGGAACCCTGCGCCACCTGCCCCTCCTGCCGCTGGTTCCTCGGCGCTAATCATCCCGACGTGCGCTTCATCGAGCCGGAGGCATTCGGGCGCTACGCCGAGCAGGCCGACGAGGATGAGGCCGTACCCGCGAAGGCCGGCAAGCCCAGCACCGAGATCAAGATCGAGCAAGTTCGCGCGCTTGCAGATTTCGTGAACGTTGGCTCGCACCGCGGCGGGCGCCGGGTCGCGGTTGTGCATCCGGCCGAGGACATGAACCTGTCTTCTGCCAATGCATTACTAAAGAGCCTCGAGGAACCTCCAGCCGGCGCGTTCTTCCTGCTGGTGTCGCACAGGCCCGCCCGGCTCCTGCCAACCATCCGCAGTCGCTGCGTCGCCGTCCCGGTACCGCCGCCCGAACCGGGGGTTGCAGCGGCCTGGCTGGCGGCTCAAGGCGTGAAGGAGCCGGCTCGCTGGCTGGCATTCGCCGGCGGTGCGCCCCGCCGAGCGCTGGAAATCGCCAGCGGCGACAAAGCCGAGGCTATTGCGACCCTGCTGAGGGCCATCGAAGCCGGGGACCTGGAGGCGGCGTCGGCGGTCCCGGACAGGGAAATGCTCGAATTGCTGGCAGAAGTGCTGCAGAAGCTTTCCCTGGACCAGGCCTTCGGCGAACTCGCGGGGCGTTCCCGGTTCCTGCCTGAAATTAGGCCCATCGGGGATGCCCAAACCGCACGGTGGCTGGCGTTCGCCCGGGCAATGGGTCAGAACAGATTGCTGGCGCGACATCCACTTAATCCCCGACTGTTCGCCTCGGAGATGCTGTCCGGCATTCCGGGAAGGCAGACCAAGTAACTAGAATATACATGAGAATATTATTACAATACCTTGTATTTATAGCTTTTACGACAGCCTCATACGGGTCCTTTGGGCAATCCTATGAGGCCTTCCTTCGGGCTGTCGAGAAGGGAGACGCCAGGGTGATTTCCGAATTCCTGGGCAAAGGGATTGATCCCAACACTGCTGACAAGGGCGGGCATACGGCGCTCATGATCGCCTCCCGCCTGGGGCATGAAAGCCTGGTCGCACTGCTGGTGGACCGCAAGGCCGACCTGATGCGGCTAAGCCCTCAGGGCGACTCTGCGCTCATGATGGCCAGCCTTCAGGGCCATCTTGGCGTGGCGCGGATACTGGTCGACCGGGGCGCACTCGTGAAGCAGGAGGGTTGGGCGCCCGTCCACTACGCCGCCTTCGAGGGGCGAGAAGTGATGGTTCGGTACCTGCTCGACAAGGGGGCCGACAAGAACGCCCTTGCACCCAATGGGTATACGGCCCTGATGCTGGCGACACGCAACGGGCACGCGGGTGCCGCACGCGTTCTTTTGCAGGACGACGCGGACTTCAGAGTCGCTTCATCCGACGGCGCGACCGCGCTCCGGATCGCTCAGGTGCGTAATGACAAGGTACTGTTGGAACTGCTGCAGCGTGCGGGAGCGGTGGACTAGTTGGAAGAATGTTAGCTAAATCAGTACAGTTCTTAATTTGACATAATACTGATTGTAGACTTATTTAATACCTCAATTCAACTGCCGCCGCGGCGGCACCGGGATCCTCGCCACCGGAACTCCCTCGTCCACCAGGGCATCGTGCTCCTCCTCCGAAGCCTGGCCCCGGATCGCCCGCGCAGGCGCCTGCTCGTAGAAGATTTTCCGAGCTTCTTCCGGAAACGCCTTTCCGACGTCCTCGGACCTGGTGAAGATCTCGTCCAGCATCCTCGAGTAAAGTATTTGGGCGATGGCAAAGGGATCCTTGCCTTCCATCTCAGGGGTCTTCGCCTGCGGCGACGGCGCCGCGGCACCCACATTGATCCGGGGCGCGGAAAGCACGCGCTCGATGGCGCCGTTGCCGCAATTCGGGCAACTGAGCAGGCCGCGCTTCTTCTGCGAGGCGAATTCCCTGGCAGAGCCGAACCAACCCTCGAAGCGGTGGCCGCCCGGGCATTGCAAGTCAAAGACAATCATGGTCCACCGAGTCTAGCGCAGCTAAGGTCCGATTTTCGCCCAGTGCGCAGTTTGTGCTTTCATTGGCCTGTGCACGCACTGCAAGACTAATAGATCAGCCCCGGGCCAGGAGCAAGCACATGTTTGCCGACCGCATCGAAGCTAAATGGATCGACCTGTTCGCCGAGGTCTTCGCGCTCTGCAAGATCGGGCCCGGCGATGCCTGCGCAATCCTCTCCGAGACCCAGTCGCGTGCCCTAAACGTGCAACTCGCCGAACTGGCGCTAGCCCGCCTGGGCGCGAAGGCGTTCCATGTCGTGGTGCCGACGCCGCGCCAGACCGCGCCGGTGGCGATCCGCTCCACCGGCGCCTCCGTCGTCCTGAAGGACATGGACGCCGCGGTGGCGGCCCTCGCCGCCAGCCGCTTCATCGCCGATTGCACGCTGGAAGGCCTGATGCATGCCGCAGAGCTGCCGCAGGTGCTCAAGGGCGGCGCCCGGGTGCTGTACATCTCAAACGAGCATCCCGAGGCGCTCGAACGCCTCGCCCCTTCCCCAGAGGACGAACGAAGGGTGCGCGCAGGCATGAGAATGCTGCGCGATGCCCGAACCATGACGGTCACCTCCCCTGCCGGAACCGACCTCAGGATCAAGGTAGAAGGCGCGCGGGTCGGAGGCGTCTGGGGCTACACCGACAAACCCGGCACCCTTTCCCACTGGCCTGGTGGACTGTGCCTGTGCTTCCCGAAAGCAGGCAGCGTGGAGGGCTCCCTGGTGCTCGCCCCCGGGGACATGAATCTCACCTTCAAGCGCCACTTGGAATCCACGGTCCGCCTGACGATAGCCAACGACTACGTCGCCCGCGTCGAGGGCGATTCCCTGGATGCGGCGCTGATGCGCGACTACTTTGCCGCCTGGGGCGATCGCGAGGCCTACGCGGTGTCCCATGTCGGCTGGGGCATGAATCCGCGAGCGCGCTGGGATGCGCTCGCCCTGTATGACAAGCGAGACGTCAATGGAACCGAGCAGCGCACCTTCGCCGGAAATTTCCTCTATTCAACCGGCGCCAACGAAGTGGCTGGCCGCCATACGCTGGGCCATTTCGACCTGCCCCTGCGTCACTGCACGGTGGCGCTGGACGGCAAGGCGATCGTCGAAGGCGGCAAGCTCGCCGGGGTGCTGGCATGACGATGACTCGAAGCCCTCTCCTCTTCCTGCACGGCGTCGGCGGCGGGCACCACGCATGGGAGCGCCAGCTGCCGTATTTCGCCGGGCTAGGCTATCCCTCGCACGCCTGGGACCAGCCGGGGTACGGCGAGAGCCCGCTGGTGGAACCCTATGATCTCGGCCAGGTGAGCGCCGCGCTCAAGTGCCTGGTCGACGCACTCGGCGGCGAGCCCGTGGTGCTGGTTGGGCACAGCATGGGCGGACTGGTCGCGCAGGAGGTCTACGTGCGCCATCCGGAAATCGTCAAGGCGCTGGTGTTGACCTTCACCAGCCCAGCCTTTGCCGGCGGCGATAGCGAGTTCACGAAGCAATTCATCGCCGCCCGCATCGATCCGCTGGACCAGGGGCAGCGCATGCTGGACATCGCGCGCCGCCTGATGCCCACCATGAAGGGCTCGGTATCCGATCCGGACGGCCTCGCACTCGCCGAGAAGATCATGTCGGGCGTTCGGCCGGAAACGTACCGCAAGGCCGTGCGGTTGCTGACGACATTCGACCGCCGCAAGGAACTGGGCGCTATCAGGGTTCCCGCGCTCCTCGTCGCCGGCAGCGACGATCTCACCGCGCCACCGAAGGTAATGGAGAAGATGGCGCAAAAGATTCCCGGTGCCGAATACGTCATGCTGGAAGGCTGCGGCCACCTCGGCCCAATGGACCAGCCTGATGCCTTCAACGTCGCCCTCCTTGACTTTCTGAGCCGTCACCATCTATGACCGATCCCCGTTATGCCGTTGCAGGATCCAGCCAATCGCAGACGCCGAAGCAACGCGAACTGATCGCGCTGGCCGAGTCGCTTGGCCCATCCTTTGCCGCTCGCGCCGCTCGTTATGACAGCGAAGCCAGCTTCCCCTTCGAGAACTACGCTGATCTCAAGAGCGCCGGCCTGCTGGGACTGTGCGTGCCCCAGGCCTACGGCGGGCACGGTGCGGATTTCAGGACCTACGCCTTGGTGTCGGCCACGCTGGGCAAGTACTGCGGCGCCACTGCGCTCACGCTCAACATGCACATGTGCTCCACGCTCTGGCCGGGGCTGCTGGCGGATGACCTCGACATGACGCCCGCGGAGCGGGTGCAGCACGAGAAGTACCGGGCGATCCATTTCGACCGGGTCGTGCAAGACGGCGCCATCTACGCGCAACCGTTCTCCGAGGGCAGTGCCGCGGCGGCCGGCAAGGCGCCCTTCGGAACCACCGCAGCCAAAGTTGAAGGCGGCTGGCTGGTCAACGGGCGAAAGATCTTCGCCTCGCTCTCGGGGGCGGCCGACTAGTACGGCGTGCTCTGCACCGAGGACAAGCCCGATCGCTCGATGCGGGACACGCTCTACCTCGCGGTGCCTGGCAAGGCGCCCGGCCTCGCCGTGACCGGGGACTGGGATCCTCTGGGCATGCGCGGCAC
>SXNB01000086.1 GCA_005777205.1 Burkholderiales bacterium
GAGCAGCTCCGGCATCGCCATCTTCGTCAGCGGGCCGATGATCTCGTGCACGTCGCCGCCGGAACAGAAGTTGCCTCCGGCGCCACTCACGACCACGGCCTTGACGTCGTTCTCGCGCGGCAGGCGCAGGAACAGGTCGCGCAGTTCGGCATAGGACTCGAAGGTCAGCGGGTTCTTGCGCTCCGGACGGTTGAGCGTAATGACCCCGACGCCGCCCTCCAGCCGCCACAGGAAATGCTTTGTCTGGATCATGATTCGGCCTCCATCGCGTGCGCCTTCAGCTTCGCCAGCAGCCGCAGCAGGTCCTCGTGCTCCCGGCGCGTCAGCCCCCCGAACAGCTCCACCACCCATTGCTCGTGCTCGCGCGCCATCACGGCGAAGGCACGCTCCCCGGCGCGCGTCAGTCGGATGCGGTAGGCGCGCCGGTCGGCGGGCTCGGCCAGGCGCTCGACCAGCCCTTCCTTCACCAGCTGGTCCACGATTGAGGTGATGTTGCCACCGGTGACCATCATCAGCCGCGACAGCGCGTTCATCTTCAGGCCATCGGGGTATCGCTCCAGTTGCGCCATCAGGTCGAAACGCGGCAGCGTGGTGCCGAAGCGGTCGCGCAACCGGTAGCGCACTCGCTGCTCGACCAGGTGGGTGCAGGTGAGCATACGCAGCCAGATCCGCAGCGCCCGGTGGTCGTCGGAACGGGCGATGGTCTCGCGGTCGGCGGGCGGGGCGGGCATGTCGGCGTGCAGCATCGCGGCGGCGTTCATTCAGTACAGGCTTTAATATATTAAACCTAAAGTAACTGGCCGGCAACGGTGAAGCTGCGCCGCATCAAGCGGGAAAGCCGGGCGGGTATCCGCTTCCGTAGCACCTCGTGCAACGGCTTTTTCGGGCCCAAGGCCTCACCCTCACACCGGTCGCGCTGCTGGCCTTCGCCGAGGCGGCTCACGCTTTCCGCGCACCCTCGGTGCGCTCGCGCAACCAGGCACCAACGCCTAGGCCGGCAGCGGTGCCGGCCACCGTGCGCATGCCGGAGGACGCCAAGCCCGCCGATCCGGCCAAGGCCGACGTCACCATCGATGGCCAGCCCGCCCCTGCGATCACGGTTTCGCCTCCGCCCGCGAAGCCCGAGCCGCCCAAGCCCGAAGTGGTGGCGGTGCCGATTCCGGCCGCGCCCGTGCCCACGGCGCTCGTGGTCGCACCGCCCGCACCGGCCCCCGTCGCCAGCAAGCCCCCGGCCCATCGTAGACCTGTCCAGGCCTGCACCGGCCCCCGCGGTCGTGGCCACCGCCGCCCCAGCTGCGGTGGCGGCGAAGCCTGCCGCAGGCGGCAAGCCGGATCCGCGGCTAATCGAGAAGATCTTCGCTTGCCTGTCGCCCGGACTGCCCAACGAGTGGAAGAAGGCGTGGATCGGGCTCGCCGAGCCCGGCCCGGACCGCAAGCTGGACGCGAAGTTCTTCTTTGAGGTGCACGCGGCGGACGACAAGGGCGAAGCGTTCGTGCCTTGCAACGCCAAGGCGGTTGCCGACAGCGTCTTCGGCCTGAACGACTTGCTGGCGCCGGAGCAGCGGCGCTGGCGCGCGGCGGCCTTGGTGATCACCAGCGAAGGCAACTACGAACTGAAATACGACTTCGCCAGGTAGCCGAAACCTTCAGGCTTTCCGCAGGAAATCGAAATCACAGCCGTGCTCCGCCTGGAGCACGTGTTCCATGTACAGCTTCGCGTAGCCCCGCTTCGGGGTCTCCAGTGGCGGCTTCCACGCCGCGCGGCGCTTCGCAAGTTCCGCTTCATCCACCAGCAAGTCGATGCGTCGCGCCTTCACCGACAGCCGGATACGGTCGCCGTTGCGCCCCAGCGCGAGCGGGCCGCCGATGGCGGCCTCGGGCGAGACGTGCAGCACGTTGGTGCCGTAGGCGGTGCCGCTCATCCTGGCGTCCGAAATCCGCACCTGGTCCTTCAATCCGGCACGGGCGTGCTTCTGCGGTATCGGCAGGTAGCCTGCCTCGGGCATCGCATAGCCGGATTTCGGTCCAGCGTTCTGCAGCACCATGAAATCCTCCGGCGTGATGTCGAGCGCCGGATCGTCCACGCGAGCGGCCATGTCGTCGAGCGAGGTGAACACCACGGCACGGCCCTCGCGCTCGAACAGGTTGGCGTCGGCCGCCGAGCGCTTGAGGATGGCACCGTTGGGCGCCAGCGACCCGAACAGCGCCACCAAACCGCCTTCCTTTGCCAGCGGCTCGGCGATCGAGCGCACCACCGCGCGGTCCACCCACGCGCCCTCTTCGTGCGCCAGGCGCTCGCCCAGGGTCTCGCCGGTCACGGTCATCGCATCCAGGTGCAGCAACGGCTTCAACTCGCGCAGCACGGCGCCGATGCCACCCGCGGCATAGAGGTCGGACATGTAAAACTTGCCGGTAGGCTTGAGGTCCACCAGCACCGGAGTCGAGTCGGATATGGCATTCAGCCGGCTCAGGTCGACTTTCACGCCGACGCGGCCGGCGATCGCGGTGAGGTGCACGATGGCGTTGGTCGAGCCGCCGATCGCGAGCAGCACGCGCAGCGCGTTCTCGACTGACTTTTCCGTGATGATCTGCGACGGTCGGATCGGCTTCGCCACCAGCTCCACCGCGCGACGGCCGCTCGCTTCCGCGGCTCGCAGCCGGTCGGCGTGCACCGCCGGGATCGCCGCGCTACCCGGCAGCGCCATGCCGATCGCCTCTGCGATCGAGGCCATGGTGGAAGCGGTCCCCATCACCGCACAGCTACCCGCCGTGGTCGCGAGGTTGCCCTCCACCTCGTGGATGCCATCCTGGTCCACCTTGCCGGCGCGGTACATGGCCCAGAAGCGTCGACAGTCGGTGCAGGCGCCGAGGCGCTCGCCCTTGTAGGAAGTTGGCATCATCGGCCCGCCGATCAGCTGCACCGCGGGCACGTCCGCACTCGCCGCACCCATCAGCTGCGCAGGTACCGTCTTGTCGCACGCGCCGATCAGGACCACCGCGTCCATCGGCTGCGCCCGCACCATCTCCTCGACGTCCATAGCCATCAGGTTGCGGAACATCATCGAGGTCGGGCTGAGGAACACCTCACCCAGCGACACCGTCGGAAAGTCGATCGGCAGGCCGCCGGCGGCAATCACGCCGCGCTTCACCGCCTCGACCAGTTCCGGGAAATGGCGGTGGCAGTTGTTGAAGCCGCTCTTGGCGTCGGCGATGCCCACCACCGGCCGCGCCAGCATCTCGCTGGAGTAGCCCATGCTTTTCGCGAACGAGCGGCGCAGGTACAGCGAGAAACCGGCGTCGCCGTAGTTGGTCAAACCGCGGGCAAGGCCCTTCGAGTCGGGTTGCGTCATGCAACCGATTCTAACTAGACTGCGCCACCCCATGCCGCTGCTTACGCTTAAGGACGGCACCCGCCTTTACTACGAAGTCCACGGCAAGGGACCCGTGGTGGCGTTCGCGCACGGCCTGGGCGGCAACCACATGTCCTGGTGGCAGCAGGTGCCGATGCTGGCGCGGCACTTCACCTGCATCGCTTTCGCGCATCGCGGCTTCGCGCCTTCGCATGACCCCACGGGAATGCCAGACCCGGCGCGCTACGCAGATGACCTCGAGGCCCTGCTCGGGCACCTCGAGGTGGAGGAAGTGCGCCTAGTCGGCCAGTCCATGGGCGGCTGGACCGCGCTCGATTTCGCGCTGCGCCATCCGGATCGGGTGAAGGCGCTGGTGATGTCCGCCACCATCGGCACGGCGGATCCAGCGCGGTTGCCGGGCACCAAAGCGCAAGAACGCTCGCGCTGGGAGGACTGGGCGCGCGGCGAGCAGGCGCGGTTGAAGGAGGCCGGCTTGTATCCGGCCACCGGCGAACGCATGGCGCGCGAGCAGCCACAGTTGCACCACCTGTACCAGCAGATCGGACGGCTGGCTGCGGACTTCGACCGGGAGGCGATGCGAAAACGGCTCTGGGAACGGCGTGCCGTGCAGTCCGAGGCCCTCGCCGCGTTGACCTTCCCCGTACTGTGCCTCGCAGGCCTAGAGGACGTGGTCATCAATCCGGCCCTGGTGAAGGCGTTGGCGGGTGCGCTGCCGGTGGGGTGCTTCGAGCCGTTCCCGGAGACCGGCCACTCCCCCTACTTCGAGCGTGCCGCGCGCTTCAATGCCCTCCTACTCGAGTTCCTATCTGCGTCTAAGTAGTTGATTTTATGTGGTGGGACATCGCCCACGATTCAAAATCCTTGGCGTGTGGTTGCCATCCCACACTTTCATCGCTACCGTGCCTCCAGGAGGAGTGCACGATGGAAGCGAGCCTTGAGGCTCCGCAGCGTGACGCGCCGCTTCTGGTCAGCATCGCGCAGTTCTGCCGCCGCAACGGCATCGCCGAATCCACCTTCGGCCGCCGCGCGGTCAACGACGGCAAGTTCGTCGCCCGCCTGCGCGACGGTGCGCGCATCACCCCGGAGACGCTGGCGCGCGTAAGCGAGTTCTTGGTGCGCGCGCTGGAACCGGGCGGCCGGCTGCTGGGCATCCATTCCTGCGGCAACGATCCGGGCATGGAGATCGTGCGCCGCGTTTGGCCGGACGAGAATCCGTTCCAGACCACTCGCCATGACATCCTGCGCGCGGTGTTCCGCTACGACATGCATACCCTGCCCACCGAGGTATCGGAGAGCATTGGCACTTCGACGAAGTTCGCGGCCTGGAACGCGGCCGTCTACGTGGCGCAGATCGACGACGAGCGCCTGGCCAAGGTGATCGGCGAGCGCAAGTACCTGGACGCGACGCGCGACGTGCTGCAGGAGCACGGCGGGCTGTGGTTCCTCGATGAATCCTACGTCGTCTCCCGCAAGCGTGATTGAGGCCCTCGCCACCCCGCTGCTCGCGGAAGTTGCCGCCGAACTGGTCTCCGGGGGCTCGCTCGAGATGGGTGCGCACCGCCCGCAGGACGCGCGCGCCATCGCCGGGCAGCTGCCAGCCGGCACCCCGGTGTACGTCAATCACCTGCCGCGCCATCGCCTGCTCGACACCATTCCTACGCTGGTCTCGGTGCGCGAGGCGGGGCTGGAACCCATTCCCCACATCGCGGCGCGCCGCATCAAGGACCGCGCAGAACTCCAGGCCTTCCTTGACCGGGCGGTGGGCGAAGCGGGCGTGCGCAAAGCGCTGATCCTGGGGGGCGACGAGCCGGCGGCGCTCGGCCCCTACGCCGACGGCGCCTCCCTGATCCGGAAGGGCATGCTCGCCGCGTCAGGCCTGCGGGAGATCGGACTGCCAGGCTACCCGGAGGGGCATCCGCGGATCCCGGTCGGCGCGCTCGAAAAGGCGTTCGCGGAAAAGCGCGCGCTGGCTGCGGCGCAGGGCCTGGGTGTCTACGTCGTCACCCAGTTCTCCTTCGCCCCGGCGCGCGTCATCGAGTTCTGCGCCGGCATGGCGCGCACCGCGCCCGAAGTCCCCATTTACGTCGGCCTGGCCGGACCGACCAGTCCGGTGGCGCTGCTGCGCTTTGCGCAACGCTGCGGCGTCAGCGCATCACTGCGCGCACTGCGAACCCAGGGCATGGACGCGGTGCGCCTGGTGACGCACACCGATCCGGGCGAGCAACTGGCCGCAATCGCGCGTTACTGCGCCTCGCACGCCAGCTGCAACCTGGTCGGGGTGCACCTGTTCACCTTCGGCGGCGTCACTGCGGCTGTGCAGTGGATGAACCGCAGCATCGCCACTTCAGCCAACCGCTAGCGGATCGACGACGCGGTTGACGCCGGTGGCGATTCGGGCGGCCGCCACCCCGTAGACGTGCAGGGAGATCGCCTCCCGCGCGCCGCCGTTGCCGAGACGGTGGATGCGGGCGGATCCAGCGATCGCGAAGCTGGCGTCGCCCTCCGCGCGCTCGCGCCGCATCGAGGTCGTGGCGCGGCCGGCCGCCTCATGCCAGTCGTAACCGGTTTCCTCCAGAAGGCCGGAGACCACCGCGTACGCGCACCAGCTGTGGTGCCAGTGCACCGGGCTGAACTGCCCGGGCCGCCAGACCAGCGCCAGAACCGTGAACCGCTCCAGGGAATCCGCGTGCACCACATGCCTGACATACGCCATGTCCGAGCCCGCTCGCTGCGCATCGTCGAGCAGGGCCGGGGTGCGCACTGCGACGCGCAGCGCCTCCAGGATGGCCTTCCCACTCGACACGCCGCCGTTCGGGCAAGCGTGGCCAACGGCGTGGTCAAGCAATTGCAGGGCGGGCGGCGTGGCGAGGACGGGGGCGGGGGCGGGCATGGGTAAGAATGATAGCCTCCTCACGGAAAAAATTTATTCTTTTCGTACCCCCATTTAAGGCTTAATTGGAGAACGTTATTCTCCTAGACGAGCGCATGACCATGGACCGCACGGACCGCAGGATCCTCGCGCTGCTGCAGGAGGACGCCACGCTCCCGGTGGCCGAGTTGGCGCGCCGGGTGCAGCTGTCGCAGACGCCTTGCTGGAAGCGCCTGCAAAAGCTGAAGGCCGCGGGCGTAATCCGCAAGCAGGTGGTGCTATGTGACCCGAGCAAGCTGGGCTTGGGCACCACGGTGTTCGTCGCCGTGCGCACCAGCCAGCACAACGACGCCTGGCTGCGCAAGTTCGACGCTGCGGTGAAGACCATCCCCGAGATCGTCGAGGTGTATCGGATGAGCGGCGAAGTGGACTACCTGCTGCGCGTGGTGACCTCGGACATCGCGGGGTACGACGCGGTCTACCGCCGCCTGATTAAGGCGGTGGAACTCTCGGACGTGAGTTCCAGCTTCGCCATGGAAACCATCAAGTCCACCACGGCGCTGCCGCTCGGGTAGCGGATTAGAATCCGCCCGGGAGGATTCGCAACATGCGGCTGCATACCCGCCTGCGCTACGCGCCGGCCGAAGTCCTGGTCGAGAAACGCGCCGACGGTGCCACGATCCTGCGCTCGCCGCAGCTGCTTCGACCTCATGCACGCGCAGTCGGCGACTGGCTGGTCCACTGGCACGAGCGCGCGCCCGAGCGCACGTTCCTCGCTGAACGGAAGGGCGATGGCTGGCGGCGCGTGAGCTACGCGGAGGCACTGGCGAGCGCGCGCCGCATCGGGCAGGCGCTGCTCGACCGAGGCCTGGGACCGGACAAGCCGGTGGCCATTCTGTCGGACAACAGCATCGACCATGCGCTGCTTGCACTGGGCACGATGCACGCCGGCGTTTCGGTGGCGCCGATCTCGCCCGCCTACTCCCTGATGTCGAAGGACTTCGCCAAGCTGAAGCAGATCTTTGCGCTGCTCAAGCCGGGGCTGGTGTTCGCCGCCGACCCCGAGAAGTTCGCCCCTGCCCTGGCGGCTGTCGGGGCGACCTCGACCCCGGTGGCGACGCTGCTGGAGACCCATCCGGGCGCCACGATCGATGTGGCGTTCTCCCGCATCACGCCGAACACGGTGGCGAAGATCCTGTTCACTTCGGGCTCAACCGGGATGCCGAAGGGCGTGATTAATACGCAGCGCATGCTGTGCTCCAACCAGGAGAGCTGGGCGCAGCTGTGGCCGTTCGTGGAGGAGCGGCCGCAGGTGCTGGTGGACTGGCTGCCCTGGACCCACACC
>SXNB01000087.1 GCA_005777205.1 Burkholderiales bacterium
CCACCTCGCCAGCGGCGATCTGGCTGATCAGGAGGTCGGGGAGAATCTGGATCCCGCTCATTCGGCGAGATCAACCTCGGCGCCGCCGGTGATGCGAACCAGGTCGGTGTAGGTCAGCTTGAATACGGTGCTCGGATGCCCCGCAGCAGCCCAGATCTCGGCGTGCACGGCGAGGCTGCGTTCCACGTAGCGCCTAAGGTCGCCAAGGTGGCCCGCGGGCGCGACCCCGCCTATGGCGAAGCCGGTGTGGTGGCGCACGAAGTCCGCATCCGCCTTGCCGATGGGCTCGCCCACCAGCGTGGCGAGCTTCGCGGTGCTGACGCGCTTCGCGCCGGAGGACATCACCAGCACCGCGCCGTCGCTCGCCTGGGCGCGGAACACCAGCGAATTGGCAATCTGCGCCGGCTCGCAACCGAGGAACTGCGCCGCGGCGAGCGCGGTGCGAGCCGCGCCCGGCAACTCGACGATGTCCGGCGCCAGGCCGGCGGCGCAGAGCGCCGTGCGAACCCGTTCCACGCTCGGATTGGAGAGGACTGCGGACATGGCGAGATTATATCGGGGTGCCCCGGTACAATCCGCGCGATGGAGCACCTTGCCACGCTGTTCGACCTCGCCGTCAACCTGGACAAGCACCTGGCCTCGTTCGTCGCCGAGCACGGCGTCTGGGTCTACGTGCTGCTGTTCGTGATTGTGTTCACCGAGACCGGCCTGGTGATCTGGCCGTTCCTGCCCGGGGATTCGCTGCTGTTCGTCGTCGGCGCGCTGGCCGCGGCCGGCAACATGGACATCTGGCTGGTGATGGGCGTGCTGATCGCCGCCGCGCTCACCGGGGACAACGTCAACTATTTCATCGGCCGCTGGGCGGGCCCGCGCGTTTTCCACTACGAACAGTCGCGCTGGTTCAACCCGGCCTACCTCGCCCGCGCGCACGCCTTCTACGAGCGCCACGGCGGCAAGACCATCATCCTGGCGCGATTCATCCCGATCGTGCGCACCTACGTGCCCTTCGTCGCCGGCGTGGGCAGCATGCCCTTCGCGCGCTACATCGGCTTTTGCGTCGCCGGCGCGTTGATCTGGGTGGTGTCGCTGTGCAGCCTGGGCTACTTCTTCGGCAATATCCCGGTGGTGAAGGGCAACCTCACCATCGTGATCCTCGCCATCGTGCTGCTGTCGATTTCGCCCGGGCTGTACGCCTGGTTGAAGTCGCGCTCAGTTCAGCGCGATCGGTGAGTGCGGCCGGGGCGGATACTTCGCTAGATAGCGTTTGATACCGGCCAGAATGGCGCGCGCCATTTTCTCCTGGTAGGCCTCGTCATTGAGCCGCTTTTCCTCCTCTGGATTGGAGATGAATGCGGTTTCCACCAGGATTGAGGGCACGTCGGGCGATTTCAGCACCGCGAAGCTCGCCTGCTCGACGCGGGGCTTGTGCAGGGTGTTGATCTGGCCCAGTTCCCCCAGCACCGCGTGGCCCAGTTTCAGGCTGTGGTCGATGGTCGCGGTCTGTGATAGGTCGAGCAGGGTCTGCGCGAGAATACGGTCCTTGACGTCGAGGTTCACGCCGCCGACCAGGTCGGCTTCGTTTTCCTTGCGCGCGAGCCATTTCGCCGCCTCGGAGGTGGCGCGCCGCTCCGAGAGCGCAAACACCGAGGAGCCGCGCGCGTGCGGCTTGAGGAAGGCGTCGGCGTGCACCGAGACAAAAAGGTCGGCGCGCACCTTGCGCGCCTTGTCGACGCGCGCCTGCAGCGCCAGCGAGTAGTCGCCGTCGCGTGTCAGCACCGCGCGCATGCCCGGTTCCTCGTCGATCATCGCCTTCAGGCGCCGGGAGATGGTGAGGGTGATGTCCTTCTCGCGCGAGCCCAGGCGCCCGAGCGCCCCTGGATCTTCGCCGCCGTGCCCGGGGTCGATGACGATGGTCGCCAGGCGCGCCACGCCCGGCCGGGGGTCGGGAGCGGCGGGTTTGTCGGCCGCCGCGGGGCTGGGCGGATCGCCCCTGCCGGCGGCCTGGATCAATGCCGCGAGCGGATCCGGCGCCACCACCGGGTAAAGGTCGAGGACCAGGCGGTGGCCGTAGCTTGCGATCGGCTTCAGCGTGAACACCTGCGGCTTCACTTCGGTCTTCAGGTCCAGGACGATGCGCAGCACGCCGGGGCGGTTGCGGCCCGCGCGCAGCTTGGCGATGTAGGGGTCGCCCGCGGCGACCTTGTCCTGCAGCTCGGCGAGTGCGGTGCCGAAATCCGCGCCCTCGATGTCCACCACCAGTCGCTCCGGGTCCTTGACGCCGAAGACGCTGAACTTCAGTTCGGTGTTCGATTCCAGCGTGACCCGCGTGTAGTCGCGCGCAGGCCAGATGCGGGTGGAGGTGATCTGGGCTTGCGCCAGCGCTTCCCCTGCGCCTAGGACGAGCGCCAGCGCGATAGCGCAGCCGCGAGCCAGGCTTCGCCCTGCGGCGAGCGCGCCTCGAGCAGCGCCGCGCGCCCCGTCCCCTCGTAGCCGAGACGGATCTTGAGGTCCGGAGGCGCGATCGCTTCCCCGGCCTTCTCCGGCCACTCCACCACGCAAACGGCCTCCGGCCCGAAATGCTCCTGGAAGCCTGAGTTCAGCCATTCAGACTTATCCTTGAAACGATAAAAATCAAAGTGATACAAGTATAATCTCGAAAGATTATAAGGTTCAACCAGCGTGTAGGTCGGACTCTTGACCCGTCCCCGGTAGCCCAGCGCCCCCAGCAGGCCCCGGACGAGGGTGGTTTTGCCGGCCCCGAGCTCCCCGATCAGGTGGAGAACCAGGCCATTGCGTGCCCCCTGGGCCAGCGCGGCGCCCAATCGCAGCGTGGCGGCTTCGTCAGGCAACTTAAGATGCTCCCCCATGGACTATGCGGCACTCGCGGCGCGGATCAGGGAGTGGGGGGCCGAACTGGGGTTCCAGGGGGTGGGCATCTCGGACGCGGACCTCTCTGCGGCCGAGGGCCGTCTCGCCGAATGGCTCGAGCTGGGCTGGCACGGCGAGATGGATTATATGGCGCGGCACGGTTCGCTTCGCGCGCGGCCGGCCGTGCTCTTGCCCGGAACGCTGCGCGTCATTTCCTGCCGCATGGACTACGCCGCGGCGCTCGAAAACGAGTGGCCCGCGCTCGCGGACGGCAACCGCGCCTATGTCGCCCGCTACGCGCGCGGACGCGACTACCACAAGGTAATCCGGGCGAAGCTGCAGAAGCTCTGCGACCGCATCGAGGCTGAAACCGGGCCCTTCGGCCACCGCGTGCTGTGCGATTCGGCGCCGGCCATGGAGGTCGAGCTGGCGGCGAAGGCGGGCACCGGCTGGCGCGGCAAGCACACGCTGCTGCTGTCGCGCGACTCCGGGTCGTGGTTCGTCCTCGGCGAGATCTACATCAGCCTGCCGCTGCCGGCGGATGCGCCGGCGGGCGAGCACTGCGGCAGTTGCCGCAAATGCATCGACGTTTGCCCGACGCAGGCGATCGTGGGCCCGTACCGGCTGGACGCCCGGCGCTGCATTTCCTACCTCACCATCGAGCACAAGAGCGCCATCCCAGAGGAATTGAGGCCGCTGATCGGCAACCGCGTTTACGGATGCGACGACTGCCAGCTGGCGTGCCCTTGGAACCACTTCGCGCGGCCGACGGCGGAGCCGGATTTCCAGGTACGCAACGGCCTGGATCGCGCCACGCTGGTGGAGCTGTTCGCCTGGAGCGAGTCCGAGTTTGACGAGCGCCTGCGCGGCTCGCCCATCCGGCGCATCGGCCATGAGCGCTGGCTGCGCAATCTCGCGGTGGGGCTAGGCAACGCGCCGAGTTCCGACGCGGTCGTCGCGGCCCTGCACGCTCGAATGGACCACCCTTCCGCGTTGGTCAGGGAGCACGTGCAATGGGCGTTATTGCGACATAAGCGAGTGGCGGCCTGACCGGCTGCTCCCCGGGTTCGAGTCCCTCGAGCCGGTGTGACGGACAAGAGCTACTACCGCTGGCGGCGGGAATACGGTGGCCAATTCCGTGACCAGTTCCTGAATAGTGAATTGTTCTACAGCCTGAATGAAGCAAGGATTCTGATCGAGCAGTGGCGCATTCACTACAACACCATTCGGTCCCATCAATCAATTGGCAGAAGGCCGCCGGCACCGGTGGCCTGGAGCGTCAATCCGGCCGCGGATGATGCGTTGCACCAAAGCCTATTCCACCCCCCCCCATCCCAACACCCGAGGGGGTGCGCAACCGATTGAACCTGCATTCGCCTTCCACCACACTGAATACTCTCACTCAAACTGAATCAGGATTTAACGCAGGTCACCTCGCCGTCGGTCCCTTGCAGCACCGATCCGAAGACGCGTAGTCGACCCATGCGATGGGCGGACGCGATCTCCAGGACGCGATCCTTGCGGTTTCTCAGGGCGACGGACGGCTGCATTGGCGGGATGATACTGCCGCTGTCAGGTCAGGTTCTTTGTCAGACAGTCCAGGGCGCCGGCTTCGAGGGCGCCGGCCGCATTTTCCCCACAACCGGCGGGCCCGGGTGACGACCCAGCGCGACCAGCGCCGCCCGCACGATCGAATCCCGGTCCACTTCGAAGAACGCGCGCAGCGCCTTGCGGGTGTCGCTGCGCCCGAAACCATCGGTGCCGAGCGCGGTGTATTTCCGGCCGGAGGGCAGGTAGGGCCGGATTAGGTCGGCCACCGCGCGCACGTAGTCGGTGGCGGCGACGATCGGACCTTCGGTCGCGCCGAGGCAGGCTTCAGCCCAGGACGCCTTCGCGTCCCCGCGCAGCGTTGAGCGCTCCGCTTCCATCCCGTCCCAGCGCAGTTCGGTCCAGCTGGTGACGCTCCAGACGTCCGCGGCGACGCCGTGTTCCGCTTCGAGTACGTCGGCGGCGGCGAGCGATTCGCGCAGGATGGTCCCCGAGCCGAGCAGCTGGACGCGCGGCGCGGCGCCGTTGCCCTTGCGCAACTGGTACATCCCCTTCACGATACCTTCCTCCGAGCCCGCCGGCATCGCCGGGTGCGCGTAGTTCTCATTCATCGTGGTGAGGTAGTAGAAGACGTCCTCCTGCCCGTCGACCATACGCCGGATGCCGTCGCGCACGATCAGCGCGACCTCGTGCTGGAAGCAGGGGGCGTCGGCCTTGCAGGAGGGGATGGTCGAGGCGACGAGGTGGCTCGAGCCGTCCTGGTGCTGCAGCCCTTCCCCCGACAGCGTGGTGCGGCCCGCGGTGGCGCCGATCAGGAATCCCCGCGCGCGCGAGTCCGCCGCCGCCCAGACGAGGTCGCCGACGCACTGCAGGCCAAACATGGAATAGAAAATGTAGAAGGGCAGCATCGCCGTGCCGTGCGCGCTATAGCTGGTGGCCGCCGCGAGCCAGGATGACATGGCGCCCGCCACGGTGATGCCTTCCTCCAGGATCTGGCCGTCCGTCGCTTCCTTGGAGTAGAGCAGTTCGTCGCGGTCCTCGGGCTCGTACAGCTGGCCGACCGACGAATAGACGCCC
>SXNB01000088.1 GCA_005777205.1 Burkholderiales bacterium
AAGATCCGGCACTACAAGCGCATGGATACGCGCCTGGCGCCGCCCGAACTGAAGGCCATCCATCCGCTGGGCACGTCGCCGGTGAGCACTGACGGTGGGCGCACCGTGTTCGAGTCTGGCGCCATCATCGATTACGTCATCCGGCGCCATGGCGGCGGGCGGCTGCAGCCGGACCCGGCCTCGCTCGCCTACGACGACTACCAGATGTGGCTGCACTACGCGGAGGGCTCCGCGATGCTGCCGCTGATGCTCAACCTGTACGTCTCGCGCCTGGGCGACGACGGCGAACCGCTCAAGCCGCGCATCGAGAGCGAGATCGCCAACCACCTCGGCTACCTCGACGCGCAGCTGAAAGGGCGCGATTACCTGCTGGGGTCGGCATTCTCCGGCGCGGACATCCAGATGAGCTTCATCGGCGAAATTGCCGAGGCCTACCATAAGCGCGCCGCCTACCCGGCGCTGGATGCCTGGGTTAAACGGCTGCATGCGCGGCCGGCGTACCAGGTGGCGCTGGACAAGGGCGGGCCGTACCGCTTCGCCAACTCGGGCCGGATGTAACCGATCGGTTATATTTTTGGGCGCTGGTGGCGACCGGCGCGGCCAACAGCCCGCCCAGCACCATCCAGTAGCGCAGCGAGAACTCGCCCCGGCCGTAGCCGCCGGCTAGCCAGGGCACGATAGCCGCAAGGATGCCGTAGCCGGCGACGACGTAGGGCCAGGTGTTTGCCGGGTCCGACCCCGGCGTGCCACGCAGCAGGAAGCCCAGCGCAAGCGCCACCACCGCCGCCTGCAGCGGGCCGGAGGTGCGCAGTTCCCTGGAGGCCATGGGCCAGAGCGCGCTACTTCGCCCGCCGAGCAGCGTCGAGGGCGACGCCGACGATGACCAGGACGACGCCAAACATGCAATGGCAGCAGTGAGTTCCATGGCGATAGCCTGATGATCTTCCAGATGCGCAGGTCGATCCCGCGACGCTGAATCACTCTATCAGGGCCAAGCGGTATCAAACCCATGCAAGGGAAGTGCGCGGTGTACGATCCTCCCTCAAAAAAGGGCGCCCTCTGTCATGGAAGTGGTCACCGAAATCGCCGGCAAGGTCTGGAAGATCGAAGCGCAACCGGGCGCGCAACTGTCGGCCGACGACGTCATTCTCATTCTGGAATCCATGAAGATGAAGATTCCCGTGGTGGCACCGAAGGCGGGAAAGCTGCTGGAGCTGCGGGTGAAGGAAGGCGACACGCTCAAGGAAGGGGAAGCGGTCGCTATCCTGGATTGAGATTGCTGCGGCGCGCTGTTTACCAAGCGACGTGATCGGCGTAGGATCACTGCTCTTTCAGGAGAGGAAACCAAACCATGAAAACCAAAGCCTTCGCACTGACGTCGGCCGCCGTGCTCGCGTTCACCGTGCAGTCCGCCTTCTCGCAGGACAAGCCCAAGCCCCCGCCCGCCTGGCACCAGGGCAAGCCGGCGGCGATGGCGGAATCCAAGCTCGCGCCGAACCCTGGCAAGATGACGGAAACGGCTGCGGCCGAGGTTCCGCTCGGCAAGATCAAGCTGCCCAAGGGCTTCGCGGTCGAGGTCTGGGCCGACAAGCTGGTCGGCGCCCGCGCCATGACCATGAACGAGGACCAGAGCCGGATGTGGATCGGCACCCGCGGGCTCGGCCGCGTCTACGAGGTCAGCAACGAAGGCGGCAAGCGCACGCACAAGGTGATGGCGGAGAAGCTCACCCAGCCCACCTCGGTGTACGCCAACGGCGCGCTGTACGTGTTCGCTATCGACAAGGTGCTGCGCTACGACAACGCCACCAGGGGCGCCACGGGCCAGCCGGTGGACATGACCGCGGCCTTCAAGCTGCCGCCCGAACAGCACCACAACTGGAAGTACGTGCGTATGGGCGCCGACAAGAAGCTCTACGTTCCGTTCGGCGCGCCGTGCAACATCTGCGAGCTGCCGACCAACGAGTACGCCCAGATCCGCCGCTACAACCCGGACGGCTCGGGCATGGAGGTGATCGCCACCGGCGTGCGCAACACGCAGGGCTTTGACTGGCACCCGAAGTCGGGCGAACTGTGGTTCACCGACCACGGCCGCGACTGGCTGGGCGACAAGGGCCCCGAGGACGAGCTGAACCGGCTGGCGAAGCCAGGCCAGAACTTCGGCTTCCCCTACTGCCACGCCAACAAGATCACCGACCCGGACGTCGCCAAGGGCAAGAAGGACGCCTGCAAGGACGTGACGATGCCAGTGACCACCATGGGGCCGCACGCCGCGGCGATGGGCATCCATTTCTACACCGGCGATATGTTCCCCAAGGAGTACCAGGGCGTGGCGTTCATCGCGCGCAAGGGCTCCTGGAACCGCACCACCAAGTTCGGCTACGACGTGGTGACGGTCAAGGCGGGCGCGGACGGCAAGGGCGCCAAGACCGCGCCCTTCATGACCGGCTTCATGGACCCGAAGGAAAACAGCTTCTGGGGACGGCCGGCCTACCTGGCGCAGTTGAAGGACGGCTCGCTGCTGGTGTCCGATGAGCAGCAGGGCGTGATCTACCGCGTCAGCTACAGCGCGCCCGCGAAGAACAAATAGTGCTTCTGCGTGCCGGAGGGCGGTGGGCTCTGCTTGCCGCCCTTTTCATTTCCAACGCGGTCGCACAGGTACCGGGCAAGGCAAAGGCCTGCGCCGCCTGCCACGGCGAGGATGGCAACTCCTCGATCTCGGGCACCCCATCGATCGCCGGCCAGCCGCGCATCTTTCTCGAGAACTACCTGATCATGACGCGCGAGGGCGTGCGCGGCTCGGAGGTGATGCAGGTCCTGCTGAAGGGCGTGCCGGATGCCGAGATCATCGCGCTGTCGAATCACTACGCCGGGCTCAAGGCAAGCCCGCTCTCCGGCTCGGTGGACCGCAACCTGTTCGAGCGCGGCCGCGGCATCGCCGCCCGCAGCCGTTGCGGCAGCTGCCACCTGCCCAACTACGTCGGCCGCCAGCAGATGCCGCGCCTCGCCGGCCAGCGCGAGGAGTTCCTCGCCGAGGTGATGCTGCAGTACCGGTACAACCGCCGCAGAGGCGGCGACACCATGATGTCCGCTGCGCTCTACGGCATCCCGGAAACCGATTTCCCAGCGCTGGCGCACTACTTCTCGCGCCTCAAATGAACGCCCTGCGCGCGGCGCTGGCCCTTGCCGCCCTCGTCCCTGCGCTCGCGCACGGCCAGGCCGAGGACGCGATTTCCGTCACCGCCACCCGCGTCGAGCGCCCGACGCTCGAGATCCCCGCCGCCGTGGACCGCGTACGCGAGGAGGATATCCGCTGGGGCAGGCCGCAGGTGAACCTCTCGGAATCGCTGGGCCGCGTGCCTGGTATCTCGGTACACAACCGCAACAACTACGCGCAGGACCTGCAGGTCACCTCGCGCGGCTTCGGTGGCCGCGCCACCTTCGGCATCCGCGGCCTGCGCCTGATCGCCGACGGCATCCCGGCCAGCTTCCCGGACGGCCAGGGGCAGGTGTCGCATTTCGACCTCGGCTCCGCCGGCGGCATCGAGGTGCTGCGTGGCCCGTTCTCGGTGATGCACGGCAACGCCTCGGGCGGGGTGATCAGCTTGACAACGGAACGCGGCACGCCAGGACTGGAAGGATCGTTCTCCGCCGGCAGCCTGGGTACGCGCCGCGCCGCGCTGAAGCTGGGTGGCGAGGGCTGGCTGGTGAGCGGCGCGCGCTTCAGCACCGACGGCTACCGCGAGCACAGCAAAGCGGTGCGCGAGCAGCTGAACGCGAAGGCCGAGTTCTCCCCTGGCAGCGGCACGCGCATCACGCTGGTGGCCAATGCCTTCGCCAGCCCAGAGACGCAGGACCCCTCCGGCCTGACGCGCGCGCAGATGGAGGCCAACCCGAAGCAGGTGGCGGCGCCGGTGCTGCAGTTCGACACGCGCAAGAGTCAGGCGCAGAACCAGATCGGCGCCGCCATCTCGCACCGGCTGTCGCAAGTGACGACGCTGCACGGCTCGCTGCATGCCGGCGAGCGCGTGGTACGCCAGTACCTCGGGTTTCTGGGCGAGGTGCCCGCGACCACCTCCGGCGGCGTGCTGAACCTGGACCGTGGCTACGGCGGCGTGTCGTTGCGCCTGGAGACGCGCGGCGCGCTGCTGGGGCGGCCGCTGACGGTGAGCTTCGGCGGTGAAGTCGAGCGCATGGTGGACCGGCGCACCGGCTGGGTGAACCAGAACGGCCAGATCGGGACACTGCGCCGCGACGAGGACAACATCGTCAGCGCAACCGGCGCCTACGCGCAAGGCGAGTGGCGCTTCGCGGACCAGTGGATCGCGCTGGCCGGCCTGCGCGCCAGCCGCGTCGCCTTCGATTTGAAGGACTTCTTCATCGTCGCCGGTAACCCGGACGACACCGGCAGCCGCAGCTACAGCGCCGTGACGCCGGCGCTGGGCCTGCTGTACCGCGCCACGCCCGCGATCAGCCTGTACGCCAACCACGGCCGCGGCTTCGAGACCCCCACCTTCGTAGAACTGGCCTACCGCCCTAGCGGGAGCGGCATGAACTTCGGCCTGGAAGCCTCGCGCAGCCGGCACCTGGAAGCGGGCGTGAAGGCGGTGCTTGGCGCAGGCACGCGGCTCAACCTGGCGCTGTTCGAAGTCGCTACCGAGCGCGAGATCGTGGTGGACACCAGCGTCGGCGGCCGCAGCACCTTCAAGAACGCCGGCCGCACGCGGCGCAGCGGGCTGGAACTGGGCCTGCAATCCAGCCTGCCCTTCGGCCTGGAGGCGGTGCTCGCCTGGACGCTGCTGGACGCAAGCTTCCGGGATTCGTTTACCGTCGGCGCAGTCACGGTGCCCTCGGGAAACCGCCTGCCGGGCGTGGCGAGCAATACGTTGTACGCCGAACTGCGCTGGAAGCACGCGCCCACCGGCTTCACCGTGGCGCTGGAAGCGCAGCAAAAGTCGCGGGTGGCGGTGGACGACGTGAATTCAGACTTCGCCGCGGGCTACACCACCGCGAACCTCGCGGCCGGATTCACGCAATCGGGCGGCAAGTGGAAGGTGACGGAATTCATCCGCATCGACAACCTCGCCGGCAAGCGCTACGCCGGCTCGGTGATCGTGAGCGAGAGCAATGGCCGCTTCTTCGAGCCCTCGCCCGGGCGCACCGCCCTGGTGGGGATGCAGGCGAAGCTGGGGTTCTAGACCTTGTGGTTGTGCAGGCCGACCACGGCCTCGATCTCGACCCTCATGCCGGGGATCGCTAGCTGGTTGATCCCGATCAGCGTGCTGGCTGGCCGCGCCTCTCCAAAATATTCCTTGCGCACCGGGTTGATCTTCACGCGATCGTTGACGTCCGTCAGGTAGACCGTCACCTTCAGCACGTCGGCGAAGGAGGCGCTGGCCGCGTCCAGCGCCGCTTTCAGGTTCTCGAACACCTGCCGTGTTTGCGCCACTACGTCGTCACTGACCACACGACCTTGAGCGTCGATCGGCGCCATGCCGGAGATGAACAGCAGGTCGCCCCATTGCACCGCGTCGCAATAGTGGCTGATGGGCGTGGGCAGCCCCGGCAGCATGAATTCCTGTTTGCGTTTCATAGGCGCTTGGCAACCTCCTCCAGCATGACCTCGGTGGCCCCGCCACCGATGGATTGAACCCGCGCATCCCGGTACATGCGCTCGATCGCGGACTCCTTGATGTAGCCAAAACCGCCGTGGAACTGCAAGCAGTCGTACATTACCTCGTTCACCAGCTCGCCGCAGTAGGCCTTCACCATGGAGACCTCCTTGACGCAATCGCGCCCCAGCGCGTCCAGTTCTGCGGCATGCCGCACCAGCTGCCGACCCGCTTCCACCTTCGCCGCCAGCATGGCGAGGCGCTGGCGGATGGCCT
>SXNB01000089.1 GCA_005777205.1 Burkholderiales bacterium
CCGCGCTCGAACAGCTTCACCCCCAGCTCCTCCTCGAGGTTCTTGACCGAGGCCGACAGGCTGGGCTGGGAGACGAAGGAGCGCTCCGCGGCGCGCCCGAAATGGCGCTCCTCGGCGACCGCGACGATGTATTTCAGCTCGGTCAGTGTCATAGGTAATGACTATACAAGGAACCCATCTCTTGCTGCGGTACCCGGAAGGTTGCCGAAGCGCATAAACTTGGCCGGTGTGGCTCACACTCGCGCTCCTCTGCCTTGCCGCGCAACTCGCCATGCTCGTCGTGTTGGCCTGGGGTGGGTGGGTGATGCGCCCGTTTGCCCCGGGTCCAAGGGATCCTGAACGTTCCTGGCCTGCCGTTACCGTCGTCGTTGCCGCGCGCGACGAAGCGTGGGGCGTGGAGACCTGTGTCCATTCACTGCTCGCGCTGGACTATCCCAGCCTGAAGGTCATCGCACTCGACGACCGATCAACGGATGCGACCGGGGACATCCTCGATCGACTTGCCGCGCGGGACTCGCGCCTCGAGGTCATCCATGTTCGCGAACTTTCGCCGGGTTGGCTCGGGAAGAACCACGCGCTGTGGCTCGGCGCCGGGCAGGCGCGCGGCGAGCTGCTCCTGTTCACCGACGCGGACATCGAGTTTGCGCCCGCAGCGCTGCGGGGGGCTGTCTCGATCCTCGAGGCGGAGCGGCTGGACCACCTCGCGCTCGGCCCCGCGCTGACCCTGCCCGGGATCCCGCTCGCCGCATGCGTCGCGTACTTCGCGCGCCAGCTCACGCTGCTGATGCGGCCGTGGCGCGCGCGAGACCCCGGGTCCAGTGGCTACATCGGTGTCGGTGCCTTCAACCTGGTGCGCGCCTCGGCGTATCGCGCGGCGGGCGGCCACGAGCGCATCGCGCTGCGGCCGGACGACGACATCCGGCTGGGCCAGGTCCTGAAGCAGGCCGGATTCCACCAGGACGTGCGCCACGCTCCGGACGCGCTGCGCGTGACCTGGTACGGCAGCGTGGGCGAGTTCGTGCGCGGGCTGGAGAAGAACGTGCTCGCGGGGCTCGACTACCGCGGCGCGCTGGGCCTGGCTGGCCTTGCGCTACTGCTCGCGCTCGAGATGCTGCCCTGGATCGTCCTTGCTGCGGGGGAGGGTGCCGCGCGCGCTGCCGCGGCAGGGGCGATCGCCGCCGCCATGCTCTCCATCGCGGCGATCCTCCACGTGGCGCGGGCGCCGGTGGCCGCGGCGCTCCTCGAGCCCTATGCGGCGGTGGTGTTCGCCTGGGCCTGCATGCGCTCCATCGTCCTCACCTACGTTCGCGGCGGCATCATGTGGCGGGGCACGCACTATCGCCTTGAGGACCTGCGCCGGAACGAAATCTGAGCCCACGGTAAACTGGGCCAATGCCGCAGCACGCCATCGCAGTCGAGGGCCTGAGCTTCGAGTACCCGGGTGCGCGCGCCCTGGACGAAGTCCGATTTACCGTCGGGCGCGGCAGCGTCACCGCGCTGGTGGGGCCCAATGGCGCAGGCAAGACCGCGCTGCTACGCTGCCTCGCTGGGCTGAACTGGCCGCTGCAGGCCGCGTTGGCGTGCGCCCTGCTCGTCTGGCGGTGGCGTGCCTACCGCAACCTCGAAAGGAACCTGACGGGATGACTATCGGCGCGTTCGTCATCGGCGACGAGATCCTGGTCGGCAAACGCCAGGACAAGCACATGGCCTTCCTCATTCAGGCACTGGCCAAGCGCGGCCTGCGCCTGTCGCGCTGCGAGTACCTCGGCGACGACCCGGACCGGCTGACGGCGGCGCTGAAGCGCTCGTTCGCCTCCGGCGACATCGTGTTCAGCTTTGGCGGCATCGGCGCCACGCCGGACGACCATACCCGGCAGTGTGCGGGGGCCGCACTGGGGGTGCCTCTGGCACTGCATCCCGACGCCGAACGCGAGATCCGCGGCCGTTTCGGCGCAGAGATCACCCCAAAGCGCCTGGAGATGGGTGAGTTTCCGGTGGGTTCAGAGATTCTCCCGAATCCGTTCAATCGCATTCCCGGATTCACGGTCCGCGAGCACTGGTTCGTGCCAGGCTTCCCGCAGATGGCATGGCCGATGGTGGAGTGGGTGCTGGACACGAAATTCCGGCACCTGTTCGACCGCGACCGCTGGGCCGAGGGCTCGATCTTCGTCTACGAGGCGGGCGAGAGCCAGCTGGTGCCGCAGATGCAGGAAGTGGGCGCCCGCTTCGCCGGGGTCAAGGTATTCAGCCTGCCCTCGATGGGAAACGACGGCTTGGGCTGGCATGTGGAGCTTGGGGTACGTGGCGATCCCGAACAGGCGGGCGAGGCGCTGCAGCTGCTCAAGGACAGCGTCAGGGCGGCGGGATTCCCCTTCAGCGACACCCGGAAATAAAAAGCCCCGCTGGCGCAGGGCTTTTCATCACTTCTTTTTCTTCACAACCCCCTTCTTCTGCGCAACGCGCCTTGCGCAAGATCGGGCCTTGGCCGGGGTCCTGGCTTTTGCCTTGACCTTGCCACGGCCCGGTTTGGAGGTTAGGCAGTTTTTTTTGCCTTGGCGAGGCCTCTGACGGTCTCGGTGGCGGCGGCGACGTTGGCTTCCGCGATCTCGCTCGCCTGCTTGGCAACTTTGTTGAAGTTGTCATAGGCGGAGTTGGCGGCGGCCATCATCTGCTTGACCGCGGTGACGGCGACATCAGACCCGACTGGGGCGTTCTTGGCGGCCCTGTCCAGCAGCGAGACGAAGTTCTCGTTCATCTCCGAAACGCGGCGCTCGTTCATTTTCGCGAACTCGGCGTTAGCTTCGGTTGCGACTTCGTACACGCTCTTCGAAAAGGCGATGGCCTTCTCGAAGGTCGGCTGCGCGAAGGTGCTCTGCAGGCCGATAAACGCCTGCACGTCCTTGGCGCCAGTGAGCGAGCGGGCGTTGGCGACGCTGTCCTCGAAGGCGGACTTGACCGCGTTCGCGTTCAGGTTCGCCAGTTTCTCGATCGCCGTGAACTGGGCGGTGTAGAGCGAGAGGAAGGAATCGATGCTGGCCTTGCCGGTGGCC
>SXNB01000090.1 GCA_005777205.1 Burkholderiales bacterium
CATCATGGGCTGCTCGCGATTCTTCAAGGAGAAGAACGCGGAGGTGCAGATTGTCGGCTGCCAGCCCGAGGAGGGCGCGCAGATCCCGGGCATCCGGAAATGGCCTGAGGCCTATTTGCCGAAGATTTACGACAAGGCGCGCGTGGACCGGCTGGAATACGTCAGTCAGGCTGACGCCGAGGATATGGCGCGGCGCCTGGCGCGCGAGGAAGGCATCTTCGGCGGCATCTCCTCCGGCGGCGCGATGGTCGTCGCGCTGCGCATCTCGCTCGAACTGGAGAACGCCGTGATCGTCACCATCGTCTGCGACAGTGGCGACCGCTACCTCTCCACCGGAGTGTTCCCGGATTGATTCCGGTCCTCGCCTTTGACATCGAAACGGTCCCCGACGTCGCCGGGATCCGGTGCCTGCACGGGCTGCCGCAGGACCTGCCCGACGCCGAGGTGGCCGAGGTCGCGTTCCAGAAGCGCCGCGTCCAGACCGGCGGCGACTTCCTGCCGCCGCAGTTGCAGCGCGTGGTGGTCATCTCCTGCGTGCTGCGGGATGCCGACGGAATCAAGGTGTTCTCCCTGGGCGAGCCCGAAGCCACCGAGCGCGAGGCGATCCAGCGCTTCCAGGACGGACTGGAGAAGTACGTACCGCAGCTGGTGTCCTGGAACGGCGGCAGCTTCGACCTGCCGGTGCTCAATTACCGCGGCCTGATCCTCGGCGTCTCGGCGTCGAAGTTCTGGGACCAGGGCGAGGACGACCGCGACTTCAAGTGGAACAACTACGTCTCGCGCTACCACGCGCGGCACACCGACCTGTTGGACGTGCTGGCGATGTACCAGCCGCGCAACAACGCCCCGCTGGACGACGTCGCGCAGCTGGCCGGGCTGCCGGGCAAGATCGGCATCGGCGGGGCGAAGGTCTGGGACGCCTATCAGGACGGCAGGGTCGCCGAGATCCGCAGCTACTGCGAGGCGGATACCGCCAATACTTACCTGCTGTGGCTGCGCTTCCAGCTGCTGCGCGGAACGCTCACCGAGGACCAGCACGGCAAGGAGTGCGCGGTACTGCGCGAAGCACTGGAGAAGCAGAAGGCGCCCCATTGGCGCGAGTTTCTGTCGCTTTGGAAGTCCTGAACGTCCTTACGCTGGACGCCGAGGGCCGGGGCGTCGCGCGCAACGCCCAGGGCAAGGTCGTCTTCGTCGAAGGCGCGCTGGGCGGCGAAACCGTCGAGGCGCAGCAACTGCGCGACAAGCGCAAGTTCGACCTCGCGCGCGCCACCCGGGTGCTCGAGCCGTCCTTCGGCCGGCGAGAGCCGCGCTGCCCGCATTTCGGCCGTTGCGGCGGCTGCGCCACCCAGCACGCCGACGCGCGTACCCAGATGGCCGCCAAGCAGCGCGGGCTGGAGGACTGCCTGTCGCGCATTGGCAAGGTCAGGCCCGAGAGCCTGCTGCCCATCGTCTACGGCGCGGAATGGGGCTACCGGCGTCGCGCCCGCTTCTCAGCGCGTTACGTGGAAAACAAGGGCGGGGCGATGGTCGGGTTTCGCGAGCGGCGCTCTAGCTTCGTTGCCGACATGAAAGGCTGCGAGGTGCTGCCGCCGGAGATTTCCGCGCTTATCGTGCCCTTGCGGGAACTGGTGGCTGCACTCTCCGTGCGCGAGCGCCTGCCCCAGATCGAGGTCGCTGCCGGGGAGGGCGGCACGGTGCTGCTATTTCGCCATCTGGCGCCATTGAACGCCGATGACAAGGTGCTGGTGCGGGAGTTCGCCGAGCTTCACCGGGTCAATGCCTGGCTGCAGCCTGAAGGGCAGGACAGCGCGAAGCCCTTCTGGCCCGAGGCCCATGAGCCGCTCTACTACGAGTTGCCGGAGTTCGGCCTGCGCGTGTCCTTCCTGCCTTCGGATTTCACGCAGGTGAACTTCGGCGTCAATCGCGTGCTGGTCTCGCGCGCCCTCCGCCTGCTCGATCCGCGGCCGGGCGAGCGCATCGCCGACCTGTTCTGCGGCCTGGGAAACTTCACCCTGCCGATCGCGGTGCGCGGCGCCGAGGTGATCGGCTTCGAGGCCAGCCGCCCGCTCATCGAGCGCGCACGCCAGAACGCGCTCGCCAACAACGTTGTCGCGCAGTTCGAGGTGGCGGACCTGTTCAAGCCCGACATCGGGCATTTCGAGCGCTTCGACAAGTTCCTGATCGACCCGCCACGCGAAGGGGCCGCGGGCGTGGTCCATGGCCTGCCCGACGAGTGGCCGCGGCGGATCGTGTACGTGTCCTGCGATCCGGCGACGCTGGCACGGGACGCGGACACGCTGGTGAACGCCAAGGGCTTCAGGCTCGTGTTAGCGGGCGTAGTCAACATGTTCCCTCACACCGCGCACGTGGAGTCGATCGCGCTGTTCGAGCGGTAGCAGCAACAGAAACAAAAAGGGCGCCGTGTGGCGCCCTTTCTTGACTTCCCGGTGCGGGAGCGTCAGTCCTTCTCGCCCCCTAGCGCCATCAGCAGCTGCAGCAGGTTTGCGAAGATGTTGAACAGGCTCATGTACACGCCCGTGGTTGCCATGACGTAGTTGGTCTCGCCGCCGGTCACGATGCGCGACAGGTCGTGCAGCAGGAACAGCGAGAACAGCAGGATGACCGCGCTTGAGATCGCCAACGACAGTGCCGGGATCTGGAAGAACATGTTCGCGACCATCGCCACCAGTAGCACGATCATGCCCACGTACAGGAACTTGCCCATGAAGCTGAAGTCTCGCTTGGTGGTGACCGCGACTGTGGCCATGCCCATGAACACCGCGCCGGTGCCGAAGGCAGCGTAGCCCACCAGCTGCATGCCGTTCTTCATCGACAGTGCAGCGTTGAGCAAGGGCCCCAGGAACCAGCCCAGCAGGCCAGTCATCAGAAGCAGCAGGCCAATGCCGACGACGCTGTTGCGGTAGTGGGCGATGCCGAACTGAAGGCCGATCACGGCGCCCAGCATGATTAAGAAGCTGAGGATCGGCGAACCGGAGATGATGGACGCCGTGGCCATGCCGAGGTAGGCGCCGGCAACCGTTGGCACCATCGTAAGGGCGAGCAGCAGGTAGGTATTGCGCAGAACGCGCTGGGCTTCAGGCGCGAGGGTTAGGCCGGCAGCTTGGCCGGGTGCGGTGCTAAAAACGTGATCGTTAGAGCGAACGGGGTCCATGGTTGTTGTGTGTCTCCTTGTGTGCTGTAAGACTACCAAATCCCGGTAAAGTTTCTACCCCTAAAGCCCTTACCCATTAAAGAATTACGCTTCAGGGGTGCCGCCGCTACAATGCGGCCTCCCGGGCGGCTTTTCAACCTGGAAGGGTGGCAGAGCGGTCGAATGCACCGGTC
>SXNB01000091.1 GCA_005777205.1 Burkholderiales bacterium
AGCGATTCCAGTTTCACGTTGGCGAGGCCCTCGCGCCGCGCGCGCAGGAACAGGCCCACCTCGGCCTCGCGGAAGCGGTAGATGGACTGCATCGGGTCGCCGACGGCGAACACGGTGCGGCCGTCGCCCGGGCTCCAGCCTGCGGTGAGGCGCTCGAGCAGGTCCCATTGCGAGAGCGACGTGTCCTGGAACTCGTCCACCAGCACGTGCGCGATGCGCGCATCCAGCGCGAGCAGCAGGTCGGTGGGCTCCTCGGGGCTGCCCAGCGCACGCAACGCGCCCTGCGCGATCTCGGTCAAGTCCGCCTCGCCACGCTCGGCAAACAGGATTTTCAGCTGCGCCGCCGCCACGGGCAGCAACGCCAGGATCGCCTCCAGCGCCTCCCACTGCGCCTCGCTGTAGGTCTGCGGAGGCAGGTCGAGCAGCGCCGAGAGCGCGAGGCGCAGGGGCTCGTTGCCTTCGTGCTGCTGCGCTTCCTTGTCGCGCTTGCGCCAGGTGCGCTTCTGCGTCAGCAGCTTTTCCGCCAGTTCAGGCGACGCCTCCGGCAGCAGCGCGTGCGCCTGCGCGAGGATGCGCCTGCGCTCGGCAGCGAGCGCCGCCTCAATATCCTTGCGCGAAGGCGGGTTGCCGGTGCGCCGCAACCACTGGTCGCGGCGCCCGAGCATCCCGGCCAGCATGCCGATCGCGGACTCGACATGGTTGTCCAGGTGCGAGAGCAGGCGCCCGACCGCCGGTTGCTCGAACGCGGCGAGCGTGCGCCGCGCGGCTTCCGCGTGCAGCGCGGAGGCGTCCTCGACGATGGCCGGCTGCGCGCCGAAGCGCGACAGCACCGGCAGCTGCCGCGTCAGCGAGGCGCAGAACGCGTCGATGGTCATGATGCGCAGGCGATGGGCGAGTTCCCCTGGATCCGGAATTTCCACCAGCACGCGCTTGCGCATTTCAGCGGCCGCCTTGCGCGTGAAGGTGATCGCGAGCACCTCCTCGGGCTTGCGCGACACTTCGAGCAGGCGAAGGTATCGTTGCACCAGCAACGTGGTCTTTCCCGATCCGGCGGGCGCCTGCACGATAAATGAACGACTTACGTCCAGCGCGCGGTCGCGCTCGCGTTTGTCGGTGATCGGTTCGGCTATCATCGGCGCAGAGGAACGATGCGATGAAAGTGATTCCAGGGAACAACATGCCTGCCATCGACGCCCGCCTGACCGTCAACGGCAAGGGCGGTGGACGGTGGGCGCTCGCCAACGAGAAGCCGGAGAAGCTTGCGCTGCTCGCCTTCTACCGCGGCGTCTTCTGCCCCATCTGCCGCGTCTGGATGACGGACCTCGACCGCCTGGCGCCGCAGTTCGAGAAGCGCGGCGTGTCCGTGATCGCGCTGTCTTGCGACACGAAGGACGGTGCGGAGAAGGCGGTGAAGGACTGGGGCCTGAAGAACCTGCGCGTTGGCTACAAGCTGGAGGTCGAGGACGCTCGCAAGGCGGGCCTGTACATTTCCAGAGGTCGCGGCATGAATCCGACCACCGGAAAGAAGGAACCGATGCTGTTCGCCGAGCCGGCGCTGCTGCTGGTGCGGCCCGAAGGTGCGCTTTATGCCGCCTGGATCCAGTCCACGCTCTACGCGCGCGTACACATCGCCGAAGTCCTCACGGCGGTAGACAATTTCGTCGCCAAGGGCCTGCCGGAACCGCGCGGCAGCGCCTAGCACGAGCGCTTCCGGGTTTTCACCGGTCGCCGCTTTCATCCGGCCTCTTCTTCTTCGGTTGAAAGCGGCGAAACCTTCTCGTATATGCGGCACAACGTCTGCAAATCGCACCTCGCGCAGGTACTGAGCCCGTTCTTCGGCTCCACCCGCGCATCGCCGTACGCAAACCCCTGAGCGAGCGTATCCACCTCCAGCCGCCAGCCCCGCAGCAGGCTGTCCCAGTTGTCATAGCGCTGCAGCATCGGGATCGCGTCGGGCGCTTTCGCGTAGCCCATGAACCGCATCCCGCCCGCGCGCAGGCGCGCGAACGCCACCGCCGAGATTTCCTCGCCCGCGCTCACCGCATAGAGCGGCAACTGCGGATCCTCCGGCCGCTCATCCATCCACATCCGCGGCGTGAGCGGGTTGGAGGTCTTGTAGTCGATCAGCGCATGCGTGCCGCGCAGTTCTCCTTCTAGGAGGCGGTCCATGCGGTCGATGCGGCCGTTGAACTCCAGCCCGCCGGCCTGCAGCACGCGCTTCTGCTCGCGCGCCACGACCTCGAACGGCTCGCGTCCACGCTCCACCTCCAGCCACTCGCGCGCGAGACGCGCGAGGCGCACGCGCTCCAAATGCGCGAAGGGTCCGTATAGTTCCAGCGCGGCGATAGCTTCGCCGGCCGCCTCGTCGATCGCCTGCTCCAGCTGCCGCGTCGAAGCGTTCGCGAGCGTCGTGCTGTCCTTCAACCGCGCCCACAGCCCCGACATGAGCGCGTGCAGGAGCTGGCCGCGGCCGGCGGCGTCCAGACCCTCGGCGGGCGCCTCGAGCGATTGCGCGCCGAGGCGGTGGCGGGCGAAGGCGCGGAAGGGGCAGGCGGACTGGTCGGCCAATACTCGCGTGCCGCCCTTGACGGTCGTCCCCGCGAAATGAGGTGCGTCGCCTTCAACAATGGATTCCAGGCGTCGTGCGGCGTGGATGATGTCGCGGTAGGTGGGCACGTGATGGTTTTCGGTCTTCCCTGAAGGGAAGATCGAGATCAAAGGGGAAGGCGTCAGGTCGCGGTCGCCATCCTTCATCGGAGCGGAAAACACCACTTCCGTGGCGGCTTCGCTCCATCCTTTCGTGATCCTTCGGTCCAGCTCCAATGACGTTTCCGCCGCGGCTTCCGGGATACCCGCCTTCTTCTGCAGCGCGGCCGGGAGGAACGGGTTGGGCCGCGCGGGGAGCGGCCAGGC
>SXNB01000092.1 GCA_005777205.1 Burkholderiales bacterium
GGCAGGCCGCTGCCGCGCTTGAAGCGATAGATGCGCGCAACCTCGAATTCGGTGGAATGCCGCGGTTCGCCGTTGTCGATCAGGCCGGCCTTGGCCGTGGTGCCGCCCATGTCGAAGCAGAAGATGTCGCGCGCGCCGGCCGCGGCGCCGATCAGCGTGGTGGCCTGCACGCCGCCGGCCGGCCCGGACTGGACTAGCCGGATCGGATGGCGAATGGCCGTGCTCTCGTGCACGGTGCCGCCGTCGGAGAGCATCAGGTAGAGATCCTTGCGGATGCCCACCGCCTGCAGTTTGCGCGTTATGGCGGCCAGATAGCGCTCAAAGATTGGCAGCACATAGGCGTTGGCCAGCGTTGTCGACATGCGTTCGTACTCGCCGATCTCGGGCACCACGTCGTTCGAGGTGCACAACACGAGCCCCGGTATCTCTCGGCGCAGCAGGTCGCGCACCCTGTCCTCGTGCACCGGATTCTGGTAGGCGTGCAGCAGGCAGATGCCGACCGCTTCGATGCCTTGTTCGCGCAGCGCGTGCGCCGTGGCGACCACCGAAGCCTCGTCGAGCGATTCAATGACAGCACCATCGGCGCCGATGCGCTCGATGACTTCAAAGCGCCGCTCGCGTGGCGCGAGCGGCGCTGGCAGCTCGATCTTCAGATCGTAGGTGTCGTAGCGCCACTCCAGCCCGATCTCGATCACGTCTCGAAAACCGCGCGTGGTCACCAGCGCGGTCTTTACCCCTTTGCGCTCGATCAGCGCATTGGCGACCAGCGTCGTGCCGTGAATCACATGCGCGACTTCGGCTGCTGCGATGCCATGGGCCTGCAGCATCTCCTGCACGCCGACGAGCACTGCCCGCGACGGATCATCGGGCGTGGTCAAGACCTTGTCATTGTGCAGTCGGCCAGTCTGCGTGTCGAGCATCACGAAGTCGGTGAAAGTGCCGCCGATGTCGACCCCGATGCGATAGCGCTGCATCGCGCTCAGACCTTCCCGGAGTCGAAGCCGCCGCCGCCCGGAGTATCGAACGTGACCCGGTCGCCGGGCGCAAGCGCGTAACGCCCCTTGGCCGCCACCGGCTCGCCGTTGATCAGATCGCGTCCCGGGGCGCCAGGACCGCCGCCGAGCAAGCCACGCGGCGGGAACTTCACCCGCTCGTGGCGGATCGTCATCGCCACCGGATCATTGCCGGTTACCTGGAACGAAATCCTCTGCCCGGGACCGCCCTTGTAGCGGCCGGTGCCCCCCGAATCGGCAAGAATGGCTTTTTCGGTGATCCGCAGCGGCACGCTGCTCTCGAAGCGCTCGATCGACACAGTGGCGACATTTGAAGGGAACGACAGGCAGGCCGGGCCGTCGCGGCCCTGGCGGGCGCCGTGGCCGCCGTTCATGAAGAACATCTTGACGAAGCGGCGGCCATCGGGCTGCAGGCCCTGGAAATAGACGTTCCACAACGGCGAGCCGCAGTCAGCGATGACGCGATCGGGTAGCACCCGCGCCAGCGCGCCGAAGATCAGCGGTGGCAGGTAGTGCCCGGAAAGGTGGCGCGCCCAGACTGGCGCCGGGCGGCGCGGATTGACCAGACACCCCTCGGGCGCGCTGACGGTGATCGGACGGAAGGTGCCGTCGTTGTTGGGGGTGGCCGGATCGAACAGGCATTTCAGCGCGTAGTGGGTGTAGGCAATGGTGTAGCCCATGACCGAATTGATGGGCCGCGCGATCTGCGCCGAGGTGCCCGCGTAATCCACTGCGATCTCGCCGCCGGCGATCTTCACCGTGCAGCAGATCTTCAGCGGCGTATCGAAGCCGTCGAGCCAGATCTCGTCCTGGTAGCTGCCCTCGGGGACCGCCTCGATCGCGCGCCGCATGCTCGCCTCCGAGCGCGCGAGGATGTCGTCCACCAGTTCATCGAGCCCGTCCAGCCCCTCGGCCTCGAGCAGGCGCAGCAGGCGCGCCTCGGCCTGCGCATAGGCCGAGAACTGCGCGCGCATATCGCCGAGGGTCTCGTGTGGCGCGCGCAGGTTCTCGGTGAGAAAGGCGAGTACCACCGGGCTCTCCACGTCGCGCTCGACGATCCGGCAGACCGGAATGGTGAGGCCTTCCTCCCAGGAGTCGCGAGCATCCACCGAAGGCGCGCCGCCGATATCGACGCTGTGGAACGTGCTGCCGATGAAGCCAATCAGCCGTCCGGCGCGGAACACCGGCTTCACCATCGTGATGTCGTTCAGGTGGCCGGTGCCGTGGTAGGCGTCGTTCGAGATCAGTACGTCGCCTTCGACGAGTTGATCCCTGGGGATGCGGGTGAGCATCACCGCAAGGGTCCGCGGCATAGTGCCGATGAAGGAGGGTACACTCTTGGTGGATTGCACGACTTGGCGACCCTGGCTGTCCATCAGCCCCACCGCCATGTCCCAGTTGTCGCGCACCACCGAGGAGAAGGCGGCGCGGACGAAAACCTGCGCGGCCTCGTCGATGAATCCCGATAGGCGTTGCCAGAGCAGACCGATTTGCAAGGCGCTAAAGTGGGACATCGTTGAGGAAAGTTTATACCAGGGTCGTCAGAGGGAGAGGGAACACAGCAAAATGGGCGGCAGACGGTCGAACAAGAACAGGATCACCGTCGCCACGGCACTGGTGCGCGCGGCGAAGGCGAACGGCGCAAAGCGCCTCTTCGGGCTGCCGGGGGGCGGCAGCAGCCTCGATCTGATCGAAGCGGCGCGCCGCGAGGGCCTCGATTTTGTACTGACGCGCCATGAATGCGCCGCCGTCTTCATGGCCGCGGCCACGTCGCAACTCGACGGCGCACTCGGTGTCGCGCTCACCACCAAGGGGCCGGGGCTCGCCAACGCCGCGAACGGCGCGGCGCAGGCCGCGCTGGATCGCTGCTCGGTGGCGATTGTCAGCGACGGCTTCTCCCCGAAGCAGCGCAAGTACGCGACGCACCAGTGGTTCGACCAGCGGGCGCTGCTCGCCCCGCTCGTGAAGGGCCACAGCCTGCTCGCCGACAGCAGGGCGGCCGCAGAAATCGATCGGCTGGTGGCCGCCGCGCTCACGCCGCGGCGCGGCCCTGTGCACATCGAACTCACCGGCCCGGCCGCGCGCGAGTCGGTTTACGCCGCGAAGCCGCGCGCTGGCGCACCGAGGCTCGCCACCGCACCCCGATCGGCGATCGAACGCGCCCGCGCCCTGATTGCCCGCGCCAAGCGGCCGGTGGTTGTCGCGGGCCTCGAGGCCCGCGAACCGGCCGCGGCGCTCGCCGTCCGCAAGCTGGTCGCCGCGCTGGGTTGCCCGGCGCTAGTCACTTACCAGGCGAAGGGCGTCTTTGCCGACGCTGCGCCGCATACCGTGGGCATCTTCACGGGCGGCCTCGCCGAGCAGGCGACCGTGAAGCAGGCCGACCTCATCGTCCTCGCTGGCCTCGATCCGGTGGAACTGATCCTGCAGCCGTGGCCTTACGCCATTCCAGTACTCGACCTCGGCTACACGAAGCATCCGGTGCATTACGTGAAACCCCGGCTGGGCGTTTACGGCGACCTCGCGCGAAGCCTGGCGGCCGTTCGGCCCGCGACCTCGCGAAACACCTGGACGGGCGCCGAGATCCGGCGCCTGCGCGAGGACCTGCGCGCATCGCTCGCCTATCGCGGCAAGGGCGGCGGCCTGACGCCACAGCAGGTGGTCGAAGAGGCGGCGCAGGCCGCGCGCAAGCTGATGCTATGGCCGCGCGCCACGGTGGATGCGGGCGCGCACATGTTCTCCGCCACCGCGTTCTGGCCCTGCACGCGCCCGCACGACCTGCTGATTTCCAACGGCCTCGCGACGATGGGCTACGCGCTGCCCGCAGCGATCGCCTCGGCGTTGCATGAACCGATGCGAACCGCGGTCGCCTTTACCGGCGACGGCGGCCTGATGATGTGCCTAGGCGAACTCGCCACTGCGGCCCAGGAGCGCGCGCGCGTCGTTGTGATAGTGTTCAACGATGGCGCGCTGTCGCTCATCGACATCAAGCAGCAGTCGCGCAAGCTCCCGGTGAGCGGCGTGCGGTGGCGGCGCCCTGACTTCGCCGCTGCGATGCGAGGCATGGGCGGGCGCGGCTTCCGCGTACGCACCCTCGCGCAATACCGGCGCGCGCTCGTCAAGGCGTTCTCGGGACTAGGGCCGGCGCTCATCGACGTCGTCGTCGATCCGTCCGGATACCAGGCACAACTGGCAGCTATGAGGGGGTAAGCATGAAAGCAGGCCTGAAGCTCTTGCTGGTCGCAGTTCTCGTCGCGTTTGGTGCGCAGGCACTCGCGCAGGACAAGTTCCCGTCGCGACCGGTCACCATCATGGTGGGTTTCGCGGCCGGCGGGGGCGGCGATATATCCGCGCGCTGGATCGCCGATTTCCTGCGCGAGCGCTGGAAGGTTCCGGTCATCGTCGAGAACAAGCCCGGCGCCGGCGCGACGATCGCCACGGCTCAACTCGCGCGCTCCAAGCCCGACGGCTATACCGTTGCGCTGGCGACCACTAGCCCCTATACCGTCGCGCCCTACTTCCAGACGGTGCAATACGATCCCGCCAAGGACTTCACCTATCTCTTCCAGTTCCTCGTCAGCGCGCAACCGGTGTTCGTGAAGAGCGACAGCCCGCACCGGACGATCCAGGACCTGATCGCCTGGATGAAGGCGAACCCGGGCAAGCTGTTCTGGTCCACGGCGGCCACCAATGGCGGCCCGCACATCGCCACCGAGGCGGCGTTCAAGCACTTGGGCGTGTCGGGCACCTACGTGCCCTACAAGGGGGGCGCCGACGCGATTACCGGCCTGCTGGGCGGCCATATCCAGATGCTGGTCGCCGCCGAATTTCCGGCCTACGCCGCCGCCGGCCAGGTGCGACTGCTCGCGGAAACCGGCCCCGACAGGCTCCCCGACTACCCGCTGGTGCCGACCTTCAAGGAGCTCGGCTACCCGCTTTCGGTGCCGATTTTCTACGGCATTGCGGGCCCGGCAGGCCTGCCGACGGAGGTCGTCGCGGCATGGGAGGCGGCCGCACAGGACATGATGAAGTCGCCGGGCTTTAAGGACCTTATCGGCAAGCTGAAGTCCACCGCCTCGTACCAGGGCAGCAAGGAGTTCTCCGCGACCATCGTGAACGTGCACCGCGAGATGCTCCGGCTGCTTCCCGAAATGGGCTTCAAGCGGCCCTGAGCGGAGGCGCGCGGCCGATGTGGCAGGCGAAGGTCATCATGCAGAACGGCGAGTTGATGCCGTTCGCCGAGGCGCGCGTTCACCCGCTGTCGCTCGCTGTCGCCTATGCCATCACGGTGTTCGAGGGCTTGCGCGCCTACTACCACCCGGGCCGGAAGGAGTTCGCCATCTTCCGACTGGACGACCACCTGAAGCGACTGGAAGTCGGGATGAAGCTGCTGCGGTTTGAGCGCGGCTTCGAGCGCAGTTATCTGAGGGATTGTCTCGCTAAGCTGATCCGCGCCAACGAGCCGGACGCCGACGTCTACGTGCGCTTACTCGCCTATATCGAGGGTGTTGGCCTGATGGCCACCACCGGTCCGGTTGGTTTCACTGCCGCCGCAATGCCGCGCGAGAATCCGAAATACGCCGACACCGGCATGAGTCTCGGGGTGAGTTCCTGGAGTCGCCTTTCCGACAACGCGAGCCCGCCACGCATCAAGAGTACCGCCAACTACCACAACGCCCGCCTGACACAGCTTCAGGCCAAGTCCGACGGCTACGATGGCGCGCTGATGCTCACGCCCGCGGGCAAGGTCTCCGAGGCCCCCATCGCCTGCTTCTTCATGGTCCGCGACGGAAAACTGATCACGCCCTCGGTGACCAGTAATATCCTCGAAAGTATCACCCGCGACACCATCCTCACTTTGTACCGCGAAGTGACCGGCCGCGAGGCGGAGCAGCGCGAAGTCGATCGCAGCGAGTTGTATTTTGCTGAAGAAGCCTTCCTCTGCGGCACCGGGCAGGAGATCATCCCGGTGACCGCCATCGACAAGCTGCCGGTGGGTAACGGCAAGCCGGGTTCGCTCACGATACAGTTGCGCCAGCGCTACTTCGACGTCGTGCGCGGCAACGTGTCCGAGCACCCGGAGTGGCGCACCCTCATCTAGGCTAGGGCCGCTGCGAAAAGCTGCGGCCGAAGACGCCCTCGGCGATGCGGTTCTTCAGGATCTCAATCGAGCCACCGGCGATCATCCAGCCGCGGCAGCGGCGCATGCAGTACTCCACCAGCAGCTCCTGGCTGTAGCCCGTTCCGCCCATCACCTGCAGTGCCTCGTTGGCGATCTCGAAGCCCGCCTGGTTGCAGAACGCCTTGGCGATGGAGGTCTCCTCGGCCGAGGGAAACCCCCGGTCGGCATTGACCGCGGCGCGGTACAGCAGCATTTGGCCGGCGTCGAGCTTGATCTTCATCTCGGCGAACTTCCACTGCAGCCCCTGGAACTCGGCGAGCAGGCGGCCGAACTGCCGGCGCTGCAGCGCCCATTCGCGCGCCTGCTCGAAGGCGTAACGACCGAGCGCAAGGGAACGTATGCGGAACGCTTCAAGCCGCCCGTTGGCAACCAGCAAATCTGGCCGGATTCGGATCTCATCTGCACCGTTGTCGGCGGGCCGAATCAGCGCACCGATTTTCACGACGAC
>SXNB01000093.1 GCA_005777205.1 Burkholderiales bacterium
CAGGATGTGCGGCGCCTGGCCGGCGCGGAACGCCGCGATCGCCGCGGTCATGGATTCCGGGTACGAGCCCTTGTACGAGGTCACGACCTTCACGTCCTTCTGGCTGGCGTTGTACGCGTTCGCCACCTCGTTCAGCGCCTCGCCCAGAGCGCCGCCCATCGAATGCCACCACTGGATCTCGACTTGCGCGTGCGCCGGGCCGCTGAACAGGCCTGCGCTGGCGAGCGCGGCCGCTATAAGTTTGATACGCATGGGGTTTCCTCTTCTCCTGGTGTCGTTCTTGTATGGGTGCCCGGTCGGGATACCGAACGATCCTAAAGTATAGCCAAACCCCGTTACAGAATTGCGACTTTCATTTCGCCGCAGATTTCCGGTCCGGGCGGGGCGCCCGCGGCGCGCGCTTGGTCACCCCGGGTTCTACCCCCGAACGGTGCTCGGCCTCGAACTTGCGCAGCAGCGCGTTGCCACGCTCCGCGGCGCTGTCGAGCGCCAGCTTGGGCGCCTTCTCGCCCTTCCACACCGCCTCGAGCTCCTCTTCGACGATGGCGCGAATGGCGGGAAACTCCCCCAGCCGGATGCCGCGGGATTCGCGCGTCGGACTGGTCAGCAACAACTGATTGATCGCGATCTCCTGCCCGGGATTGGCCGCGTAGTAGCCCTGCTTGCGTGTGTGCTCGTAGGCGGCGCGGGTCACCGGGACGAAGCCGGTGCGCTGATGCCACTCGGCGGCGATCTCGGGCCGCGCCAGGAAGGCGAGGAACTTCGCTGCGCCCTTGTAGTGCGGCGCCGGCTTGCCGGCAAGCACCCACAGCCCGGCGCCGCCGATCATGCTGTGGTGCGGCGCGCCCTTGACGTCGTCGTAGTGCGGCAGCTCCGCGACGCCGAAATCGAACTTGGCATCCCGCCGGAGCTCGGGGACGCTGGCCGAGGACGCCGTCAGCATGGCGCACTCGCCGCTGGAGAAGCGCTTCTCGCCCTCGAGGCGCCGCCCGCTGTAGGTGAAGTACCCGGCGCGCGCCCAGGACGACAGGAGCGATACATGGCGCACCATGAGGTGGCTGTTGAAGATCAGCCTGGCGTCCAGCCCGCCCAGGCCGTTGTCTTTGGTGGCGAAATTCTGGTTGTGCCAGGTGCTCATGTTTTCCACGTGCACCCATGCGGGCCAGGTCGTGGTGTAAACGCACTCCAACCCGGTATCCACCAGCGGTCCCATCAGCGCGGGCATCTCGTACCAGGTGCGCGGCAGCTTGTCCGGATCCAGCTTCGCTTTGCGGAATGCATCCTTGTTATAGAACAGAATCGGCGTCGAGACGCTGAACGGCAACCCGAGCAGGCGGCCGGCGTCATCGAAGAAGTAGCTGCCCACGGCGGGGAGGAAGGCCTTCGCATCCAGCTTCTCGCCGGCTTCGGCCAGCACTTGCCACGCCGGCCGGTAGGCGCTCTTCGCCGCCATCAGGTGCGCGGTGCCCAGTTCATAGACCTGCACGATATCCGGGCCGGCGCCGTCGCGCTGCGCCTTCATGGACTCGATCAGGCTGCGCTCGTAGCCGCCCTTGTGCTCCCCGACAACGCGGTAATCCTTCTGCGATTCGTTGAAACGCTGCACCAGCGACTGCAGCACCTCGCCCAGCGCGCCGCTCATGGAGTGCCAAAGGCGAATTTCCGTCTGCGCCTGGGCGCCGCACGAGAAAGCAATGAGAAGGGAAACGAGAGTTACCCGCACAGGGTCGCATTGTATGATGCGGCGCATGCCAGCCAATCGCGAGCTGACGGCCACTGAAGTTGCGGTGCAATATTCCGCCGGTGCCCTTTCACCGGTCGAGTTCACCAAGACCTGCCTCGCGCGCATCGAAGCCTGCGAACCGAAGCTGAACGCCATGTACCGCGTGGACCGCGACGGCGCGCTCAAGGCTGCGCAGGCCTCCGAGACCCGCTGGCGCGCGAAGCAGCCGCTGTCGCCGCTGGACGGGGTGCCGGTCACCATCAAGGAAAACATCTATACGAAGGGGGATCCTGCGCCCGTCGGCACGAGGGCGAACGACGACGCGGGGCCGCAACCGGCCGACGCGCCACCCGCGGCGCGCTTGAGGGAGGCCGGCTGCGTGATCCTCGGCAAGACCACCATGCCGGACTTCGGCATGCTGTCCTCGGGTCTCTCAAGCATGCATGGCATCACGCGCAATCCGTGGAACACGACGCGCAACACCTCCGGCTCCAGTTCCGGCGCCGGGGCCGCAGCCGCCGCCGGCTATGCGCCGCTGCACCTGGGCACGGATATCGGCGGCTCGGTGCGGCTTCCTGCCACCCACTGCGGGATCTTCGCGCTGAAGCCGTCGCTCGGTCGCGTGCCGGTGTACCCCCCCTACATCGGCCGCGTCACCGGTCCGATGACGCGCGACGTCGCCGCCAGCGCCGCGCTGATGAACCTGCTCTCGAAACCCGACGCACGCGACTTCATGAGCCTGCCCTGGCAGGACACGAACTATACGAAGCTGGCCGGGCTCGAGCCCAGGAAACTCAGAATCGGCTTCCTGCCCGCCATGGGCGCCGGGCTGGCGCCGCATCCGGAGATCGTGGCCGCGGCAAAGGCGGCGGCGCAGTCGCTGGAGACCGCGGGCGCGGTTGTGGAAGAGATGAAGTCGGTCATCACGCCGGAACTGCTCGACGGCATGTCGCGCTTCTTCGAGGCGCGCTCCTACAACGATTTTGTCGCGCTGCCGGCGGCGAAGCAGGCCAAGGTCTTGCCCTTCATCGCCGAGTGGTGCACCTGGCGGGCGAAGGACTTCTCCGGGCCTGACGTGATGGCTGCGTACGGCGCCTACGTCGCGCTGCGCGACGCCACGGTTTCCGGCACGGCGGCCTACGACTTCGTGATTTCGCCTACCTCCCCCATCCTGCCCTACGAGGCCGAGCTGCCGGCGCCGGGCAACGATCCGCGCAACGCGCTGCCGCACATCGCCTTCACGGTGCCCTTCAGCATGTCGGAGCAGCCGGCAGCAACGAGAACACGGACTGGATCTGCAGCCGGGTGTCGTACGACCGCTCGACAGCAGCCCGCAGCGCGCTGGCGCTGGCGAACTCCCGGCGGAGCTCCAAGC
>SXNB01000094.1 GCA_005777205.1 Burkholderiales bacterium
AGGGCCTCCCTCGCCCGCGTCAGCCCGGCGCCAACGCTTTCCGTTTCGCCCGCCGCCTGGGCAATTTCCTCAGTCATATTTCCTGCGTTGCAGCCTGGTACTCGCGCGACGCCGGGAAGCGGCGCCCCGGCTGGTTGCCCAGGATCGCCTCGGCGTTCCGCTCTCCGAGCTTGCGCTCGATGCGCAACGCCAGCCAGAGCGATTCGGCCGACGGCTCCTCCTGTTTAATGACGCGGGAAACCAACATACGCGCTTCTTTTATGCTGCCCTGCTGGTAGCGCAATAGGCCCAGGTTGTACAGCGAGGTCCCGTCGTTCCGATCCCGCCTAAGTGAGGCCTGGAAAAAACCTACTGCCTCCTTGAACAGGCCTTTACGCATTGAATACACGCCCACCGCAGACGACGAGCGCCAGGGCGCCAGATTGAGCGGATTGCGGATGAAGTGCTGGAAGAATTTCAGAGAATTGGCCTCGCGCCCGGCCTGGCGCAGTAACCAGCCATAGCGATGGTTGATTTCCGAGTCGGTTAGCGAAAGCTGCAGTGCGCGCTCGAAATTCTGCTCGGCGAGCTTGGGTTCGAGAAGTTCCATGAAGATCGTGCCCAGCATGCTGTAAGCGAGCGCGTAGGTGGGATCGGCGGCGACCGCCAGACGCAGCTCCTCCGGAGCGACTGCCATGTTCCCCAGCGAGTAGTAGAGCGACCCGAGTTCGGTGCCGATGCGCACGCGGTTGCGCTGATCGGACGGATCGCCGCTGCTGCTGGTGACATTCTCGATCACGGGCTCCTGCAGCCCGCCAGTCAATTCGCAACCCGACAGCAGCACGGCGGCGATCGCCGTCGCCGCCAGCAGCGTGATCCGGGTCCGCGTCGCTCGTGCAGGGGTCATGCGCGCACCTCCGTGATGGCGATGCCGCTCCGGCGCGTGCGGTCCTGCACCTCGCCGGCGAGCTGGCCACAGGCGGCATCAATGCCGTCGCCGCGGGTCTTGCGTGTGGTGGTGGTGAGGCCGGCGCGCTGCAACACTTCGGCGAAGCGGCGGATGCGCTCCGGCGGCGAGCGGTACAGGCCCGAGCCCTGGAAGGGATTGAACGGGATCAGGTTGAACTTGCAGCGCACCTGCGCGGCGATGTCCAGCAGTTCGCGCGCGTGCGCCGGACTGTCGTTGACCCCGTCCAGCATGACGTACTCGAAGGTGATGAAATCCCGCGGCGCGTGCACCAGGTACCGGTTGCAGGCTGCGATCAGCTGCACGATTGGGTACTTGCGATTGATCGGTACCAGGCGGTCGCGCAGTGCGTCGTTGGGCGCATGAAGCGACTCCGCCAGCGCCACCGGGCACGCCTCGGCCAGCCGGTCCATTCCCGGAATCACCCCGGACGTGGAGACCGTCACGCGGCGCCGCGACAATCCATAGGCGTTGTCGTCCAGCATCAGGCGCAGCGCCGGAATGACGGCATCCAGGTTGAGCATCGGCTCGCCCATGCCCATGAACACCACGTTGCTGACATGGCGTCCCTGGCGCGCGCGGCTGCCTGGGTTGGTGCGCTCGCCCAGCAGCATCTCCGCCAGCCAAAGCTGGCCGACGATCTCGGCGGTGGTCAGGTTGCGGTTGAAGCCCTGCTTGCCGGTGGAGCAAAAGGCGCAATCGAGCGTGCAGCCCGCCTGGCTCGAAACGCAAAGCGTGCCGCGACCGGTCTCAGGAATAAACACGGCCTCGACCGCATTGGCGCCATCGACCTTGAGCAGCCACTTGCGCGTGTCGTCGGCGGCGAGGCTATCGCCCACGATTTCCGGCAGACGAATACGGGCCTTCGACTCGAGCTTGGCGCGCAAGTCCTTGGCGAGGTCGGTCATAGCGGCGAATTCGCCCGCGCCGCGCTTGTGGATCCAGGCCAGCACCTGCCGGGCGCGAAAGGGGCGTTCGCCCATGCCGGCGAACCAATCCTCCATTCCCTTGGCGTCGAATTCGAGCAGGTTGACCAGCATTTGCATGCGTCTCTAGCGCGCGAATACGTCGCAGGCGGGGAAGAAGTACGCGATCTCGATGCGCGCGTTCTCGGCCGAATCCGAACCATGCACCGCGTTGGCGTCGATGCTGTCGGCGAAATCAGCGCGGATCGTGCCCTTGGCGGCCTTCTGCGGGTCGGTGGCGCCCATCAGTTCGCGGTTGCGCGCAATGGCGTCATCCCCTTCCAGCGCCTGCACCAGCACCGGGCCGGAAACCATGAATGCAACCAGGTCCTTGAAGAAGGGCCTCTCGCGGTGCACCGCGTAAAAGCCCTCTGCCTGCGCCTGTGACAGGTGCGTCATGCGCGCGGCGACGACCTTAAGTCCCGCCGCCTCGAAGCGCGCGATGATGGCGCCGATGGCGTTCTTAGCCACGGCGTCCGGCTTGATGATCGAAAGTGTACGTTCCACAGCCATTTCCAGCTTCTCCCGGCCCGGTTTGTATAAAGTTTAAAATTATAGCACGATGGGACCTTTCACCCAGAAAAACAAGGGCTTGCATCCATGTATCGCCATCTCGACCTGAGCGCTGCCGGCCGCATCGCGACCGTAACCCTGAACCGACCGGAGGCGCGCAACGCCATGTCCGCCGAATTGATGCGGGAAATGATTGCGTGCGCGACGCAAATCGCCCCGCGCGGCGACCTCGACGTGGTCATCGTGCGCGGCGCCGGCGTGTGCTTTTCCGCGGGCGCGGACCTGAAGGACGGCAGCCGCTGGGCGAACCAGGACATGCCGCTGCACGAGCGGCGCGAGATCGCCTCGCTCGGCTACCGCATGGCGCGCGCCTGGGAGGAACTGCCGCAGATCACGCTGGCCGCGATCGAGGGCTACGCCATCGGTGGCGGGCTTGCCCTCGCCGCGGCGCTCGACTGGCGCGTGGTGGCGAAGGACGCGTTCGTCTCCCTGCCCGAAATCGCGCTGGGCATCCCGCTTACCTGGGGCACCCTGCCGAGGCTGGTCAACCTGGTCGGGCCGGCGCGCGCCAAGCGACTCACCATCCTGTGCGAGCGCATTCCGGCCGACGAGGCGCTTGGGATCGGGCTGGTGGATTACGTTTGCGCTTCCGGCAAGGCGCTGGAGAAGGCGCGCGCGGTTGCGAAACAGGTGCTCGATTTGCCGCAGACCTCGGTGCGCATGAGCAAGGAAACCATCCACGCCTACGCCAGCATCGGCGCGCATGCCGCGACGCACATGTCGCACGACCAGATCCAGGTCGCGGCGGTGAGCGCCGAGGCGAAGTCGGCGCGCGAGGCCTTCGCGATCAGGAAGCGGGCAAAGGGCGCGGCGCCGAAGCGGCGCTGAGGGGCAAAATGTTACCGATCGTACACATTTGACGGGCACGCCGGGCGCCACTCCGGCAGCCATCCCACCTCACCGGCCCGGGCGCGGTACGGCGCGTGGACGCCGATTCCGGGCACCCACACCAACTCGGTTCTGCTGGCGAGCAACGGCAGCCTGCCGCGCTGCCACTCTGGAACTCCGGACTCCTGAAACAGGTTCTTGAGCGTGCGGCGGGGACGGTCAAGATCCTGCTGCAGGCGGTCTCCCGGCGCGCGCAGCCGCACGGTCAACCCGGATACCATGCGCCCGAGATCGATCCCCTGCCCCCGGACTTTCCGGAACCGGAGTTCTCCGCCCAGTTCCGGCAGGCTGAAGCGGCGCTCGCCATTCCAGCGCACCGGCTTGAATCCATCCGGCTCCAAGGGCCTGTCCACTAGCACCTTCCCGCGGTAATTCCGCAGCACCGCGCCGTCATGCTCCAGTTTCATGCGCGGGCTGCCCGAAGCAAGCTGCCGCAGCATCTCCGCCAGGCGCACCTCGCTCGGCGCACCCAATCCCTTCGACGCGAGGAATTCACGCAGCAACGCTCGCGCATCGACTCTTGCCGACGAAAAATGTCGCGCCGCGCGCGCCAGGCTTTCACGCCAGCGCGGAAAGCGCGTGGCGAGCAGCGGTCCGATGCAGCGCCGAATGAAATTGCGCGTCAGCGCCTCGTCCGCATTGGACTCGTCCTCGACCCACGACAGGCAGTTCGCCCTCGCGTAGCCGAGGATGGCTTCGCGTGGCACCGCAAGCAGCGGACGCAGCAGCAGCTTCTTTCCGAGCTTCCCCACCACGGGCATGCCGCTCGCGCCGGCGAGCCCGGCGCCGCGCAGCAGGTTGAACAGCACCGTTTCGGCCTGGTCGTCCAGCTGGTGGCCAAAGGCGATGGCATCGACGCGCAATCCCTCGAAGACCTTGCGCCGCGCCGCCCGCGCCGCCGCCTCGAGGCCTTTTCCGACCTTGACGACGCGGACGCGCCGCGCGGCGAATGGAATGCGGGAGGACCGGCAAAAGTCGGCGCAGGACCTGCACCAGGCATCCGCGTTCCGGCTCAGGCCGTGGTGGACATGCACCGCCGACAGGCGATAACCGACTTCAGGCGCCAACCGCTGCAGCACGTGGACCAGAACGGTGGAATCGACGCCACCGGAGAAACCGGCGGCCAGTCGCTTGCCCCGCAGATCCAGTCCCGCCAGGGCCGCGCGGGCGGCGGCGAGGACCTCAGCGCTCCGCGGTTTCCTTGAAGCGGCCATGGGCCATCAGGCGTTCCAGACGCTCCTCGACGAGCTCCTTGGGCTTCTTCTCCTGCAGCTGGCGCAACGCTTCGCCCAGCGCCTTTTTCAGCGTCGCGGCGGTGGCCTGCGGATCGCGGTGCGCGCCACCGAGCGGCTCCGGGACGATCTTGTCGATCAGGCCGAGGGTCTTGAGGCGGTTAGACGTGATCCCCAGCGTCTCGGCGGCCTCGGGCGCCTTGTCGGCGCTCTTCCACAAGATGGACGCGCAGCCTTCGGGAGAGATCACCGAGTAGGTCGCGTACTGCAGCATGAGGACGAGGTCGCCCACCGCGATGGCGAGCGCACCGCCCGAGCCGCCCTCTCCGATGACCGTGACGATGATCGGGGTCTTCAGGCTGGCCATGACGTACAGGTTGCGCCCGATGGCTTCGGACTGGTTGCGCGCCTCGGCGTCAAGCCCCGGATAAGCGCCCGGGGTGTCGACAAAGGTGAACACCGGCAAGGCGAACTTCTCGGCAATTTCCATCAGCCGG
>SXNB01000095.1 GCA_005777205.1 Burkholderiales bacterium
ACGGTCGCGTGGTGCGCGAGACCACGACGGTGATCCAGCAGGCCTCCACCGGGTTCGAGGTGGTGCCGCGCCTCTCGGGCGACACCGTGCACCTGGAGATCGCGCCACAGCGAGAAGGCTTCGTCTCCGGCGGCGCGCCGGGCGCCATCGAGTCGCAGCGTGTCGCCACCACGGTGAGCGACCGGCTCGGAGAATGGATCGACGTGGGCGGGGCAAGCTCCAGCAGCGCGCGATCGGGCAGCGGCATCCTGTCCTCGGGGGAATCGCGTGCTTCCGGCACGAGCAGCACCTGGGTCAATGTCGAGGAGCTGCGGAACTGACCTCGCTGCAGAAGATCTTTGCCGACGGCGGTTCGCTGGCGGCGCAGGTGCCCGGCTACCGCCCCCGTCCCCAGCAACTGGAGATGGCGCAGGCGATCCTGGAGGCGATCCAGTCCACCGGCATGCTCGCGGTGGAGGCGGGCACCGGTACCGGCAAGACCTTCGCCTACCTTGTGCCGGCGCTGCTCGCGGGCGGCAAGGTCATCGTTTCCACGGGCACCAAGACGCTGCAGGACCAGTTGCACAGGCGCGATTTGCCCGCGGTGCGCGAGGCACTGGCTTTCGGTACCAGCACTGCGCTTCTCAAAGGCCGAGCCAACTACGTCTGCCTGCATCGCCTCGAGCGCGCGGGCGAGGAGGCGCGCTTGACCTCGCGCGAGGACGCGGCACGCCTGCGCCAGATCGAAGCCTTCGCGCGCACCACCCTCTCGGGCGACCGCGCCGACCTCGCGGAAGTGTCCGAGGATGCTCCGGTCTGGCAGCACGCCACCTCGACGCGAGAAAACTGCCTCGGGCAGGAGTGCCCGAAATACAAGGACTGCTTCGTCATGCGCGCGCGCAAGGACGCGCAGGCCGCAGACGTGGTGGTGATCAACCATCACTTGTTCTTCGCCGACGTGCTGCTGCGGGACGAGGGCGTGGCCGAGCTGCTGCCCGCCTGCAACACCGTGATCTTCGACGAGGCGCACCAGCTGGCGGAAACCGCGCGCCTCTTTTTTGGCGACACCGTGGCGAGCGCGCAGCTGGTGGAGCTGTCGCGCGACGCGCGACTGGAACTGCGCGCGGCGGGCGGCGCTTCGCCGGAGTTCGACGCCCTCGCCGCGCGGCTGGAGAAAGCCGCGCGCGACCTGCGCCTCGTGTTCGGAGGGGAGGGCGTGCGCGTCGCCTGGAGCCAGGCCATGGCGCGGGAGGGATTCGCCACTGCGGTGGACGCAGTCGCCGAACGGCTGCACGCGCTGGAAGTCGCGCTGGCCGACCAGGCTGAACGGTCCGAAGGCCTCGCCGCCTGCCTGCGGCGGGCCGCGGAAAGCGGGGTCACGCTCACCCGCATTCGCGAGGCGGAAGGCAAGGAGGACGTGCGCTGGGTGGAAGTGTTCGGCAGTTCGCTCCAGCTGCACGTGACGCCCCTGTCGCCCTCAGCCCAGTTTCGCAAGCAGATGCTGGACCACCCGCGCGCCTGGATCTTCACGTCGGCCACGCTCGCCGTAGGCGAGGACTTCACCCATTTCAAGCGCGAGCTGGGCATCGAGGAGGCGGCTTCGCGCAGCTGGCCGAGCCCGTTCGACTTCGAGCGCCAGTCCGTGCTCTACACGCCGCGCAACCTGCCCGCCGATCCCAACGATCCGGCGTTCACGCCCGCGGTCATCGAGGCCGCGCTGCCGGTGCTGCGCGCGAGCGGCGGGCGCGCGTTCCTCCTGTTCACCACGCTGCGCGCGCTGCGCCGTGCGCACGAGCTGCTGAAGGACAAAGTCGACTACCCGTTGCTGGTGCAAGGCACCGGATCGCGCAGCGAACTGCTCGACCGCTTTCGCACGCTCGGCAACGCGGTGCTGCTGGGCGCGGCCTCGTTCTGGGAGGGCGTGGACGTCCGGGGGGAGGCGTTGTCGGTGGTGCTGATCGACAAGCTGCCGTTCGCTCCGCCGGAGGACCCGGTACTCGCGGCGCGCATCGAGGCGCTGCGCGCGAGCGGCGGCAACCCGTTCATGGAATTCCAGCTGCCGCAGGCGACGCTGCAACTGAAGCAGGGCGCCGGGCGCCTGATCCGCGACGAGAACGACCGCGGCGTGCTGGTGCTGTGCGACCCGCGCTTGTACTCGAAGCCCTACGGGCGCGGCATCCGCGCCAGCCTCCCGGCCATGAAGCAGACCCGGGAGCTGGCCGACGTCGAGGCGTTCTTCGCTAGAATAGAAAAATGAACATACTCATTACAGGTGGTGGCGGTTTCCTCGGTTTCCGGCTGGCGAAGACGCTGCTCGCGCGCGGCACGCTGGGCGGCCGGCCGGTGGCCTCGATCACGTTGCTGGATGGCGCCTTTCCGCCAGCCGCGGCGCAGGAGCCGCGCTTGAAGGCGGTCATCGGGGACGTCTCGGACGCGGTGACGATCGCGAGGGTGTGCACGCCGGACACCGACGCGGTGTTCCATCTCGCAGCGGTGGTGAGCGGGGCCGCGGAAGCGGACTTCGACCTCGGCATGCGCGTGAACTACAAGGGCATGGAGCTGCTACTCGCGCAAATGCGCAAATGCCGCAAGGATGGTGCCCCGGCGCCGCGCCTCGTCTATACCAGCTCGGTGGCCGCGTTCGGCGGCGAGCTGTCGCCGGTGCTGGACGATTCCACTATTGCCAATCCGCAAACCTCCTACGGCGCGCAGAAGGTGATCGGCGAGTACCTGGTGTCGGATTACTCGCGCAAAGGCTTCATCGACGGGCGCTCGCTCAGGCTGCCCACGGTGGTCGTGCGCGCTGGCAAGCCCAATGCCGCGGCCTCGTCCTTCGCCAGCGGCATCATCCGTGAACCGCTAAATGGCGTGGTGTCGGAGTGCCCTGTGGGGCCGGAGACCGGCGTCTGGCTGCTGTCGCCAGGGCGCGTGGTGGAGGCTTTCATCCACGCCTGGGAACTGCCGCCGGAGGCCTGGGGCACCCAGCGCTGGCTCAACCTTTCAGGGATCACCGCGACGGTGGCGCAGATGATCGAGGCGCTGCGCAAGGTGGCGGGCGACGAGGTGGCCAAGCGCGTGGTCTACAAGGCCGATGCGCGCATCCAGGCGATCGTGAAGACCTGGCCCGTGAATTTCCGCACCCCGCGCGCGCTGGAGCTGGGCTTCAAGCCCGATCCGGACATGGAAAGCGTGATCCGCGCCTACATCGCAGACGAAAACATCCAGCTTAAGTAAAAATCAGGGACGGATCACGATTCCCGATCCGCCGGGAGACGGAAATCGTGGTCCGTCCCTGATTTTGGGTCACCAGTTCGGGTCCCAGAGCTTCCACCAAGGGGCGCTGGGCTTGTAGCCGGCGAGGTACTTGCTCTGGGGGAAGTTCTTGCGCATGACGCGGTCCGCGGCGTCGCGCAAATCTGCCATGTTGAGCGCGTCGTAGGCCTTGACCAGGATGAACACCGCTTCCTCGACCGCGGGCGCCTGCGGGTAGTTCTGCACCGCATGCTGCGCGCGGTTCGCCGCGGCGACGTAGGCACCGCGCTTCATGTAGTAGCGCGCCACGTGCACCTCGTGCTGCGCCAGCGCATTGACTAGGTAACGCATCCGCGCCGCGGCGTCATCGCGGTACTTGGAATCGGGGAAGCGGTTCACCACTTCCTTGAAGGCAGCGAAGGAATCGCGCGTGCCCTTGGGGTCGCGCTCAGTCATGTCCGGGGTATCCAGGATGCTGAGCAGGCCCTGGTTTTCGTTGAAGGTGACCAGGCCCTTTAGGTAGTAGGCGTAGTCGACGCTGGCATGGCTCGGATACATGTTGATGAAGCGGTCCGCCGCGGCCAGCGCCGAGGCGCGATCGTCCGCTTTCCAGTGCGCGTACGCCACCTCCAGCTGCGCCTGCTGCGCGAAGCGCCCATAGGGATAACGCGCCTCGAGCCGCTCCAGCATCTTGATCGCGCGCTCGTAGTTCTTGGCCGCCATCGCGTCCTTGGCCTCGCCGTACAGGCGCTGCGCAGACCAGCCGGTGGTTTCGTCCTTGTCTTTGGGCAGCCAGCTGCAGGCGCCCAGGCCGAGCACGAGGGGGAGGCAGAGCGCGAGGAGCAGGCCGCGGGCGGCTAGTACACTGCGTTTCATGGCCGAAAATTATACTGCTCCGGAAGACGAGGCCGACTGGGAAGACGCGTTCGTCGCCGCAATCACGGCGCAGGTCCCGCGCGACTTGGGCGGCCTGCGGTTGGACCAGGCGCTCGCTAAAGTGTTCCCGCAGTACTCGCGCAACCGCCTGCAGGCCTGGCTGAAATCTGGCCACATCCTCGTCAACGGCCGCGCGGCGGAGTCGAGCATGCCGGTTGTCGGCACCGAGAACATCGAGCTGCGCCCGCCGCCGGCGGTGGACGTGGCCGCGCCCAGGGCGCAGAAGATGGCCCTGGACATCGTTCACCAGGACCCGGACCTGATCGTCATCAACAAGCACGCCGGGCTGGTGGTGCACCCGGGTGCGGGCCATCCCGAGGGCACGCTCATGAACGGACTGCTCGCACACGCGCCGGAGCTGCGCCAGGTGCCGCGCGCGGGCATCGTGCACCGGCTGGACAAGGACACCAGCGGCCTGCTGGTGGTGGCGGTCAACGTGAGCGCGCAGGCGAACCTGGCGGCGCAACTTGCCGCGCGCACCGTCAAGCGCCGCTACCTCGCGCTGGTGCAGGGCGACCCGCCGGGCTCGGGCACCATCGACGCGCCGATCGGGCGCGACCCGAAGCTGCGCACGCGCATGATGGTTGCCCAGCGCGGCAAGGAGGCGCGCACGCGATTCCGCGTCCTGGAGCGCTTCGGCCACTGCGCCCTCGTCAAATGTTCGCTGGACACCGGCCGCACGCACCAGATTCGGGTGCACTTCCAGCACATCCGCCATCCGCTGGTGGGCGACCCGGTCTACCGCAGGGGCACCCGGCACGCGGTCGCGTTTCCGCGTCAGGCGCTGCACGCGGCGGAACTGGAGCTGATGCACCCGCGCAGCGGCAAGCGCGTCGGCTGGAGCGTACCGCCGCCCGCGGACATGAAGCAGCTCCTGGCGAGGCTGCAGCGTGACAGCTGAGATCCTTGCTCCCGACTGGCCCGCGCCGGCCGGCGTGCGCTCGCTGGTCACCACCCGCGCGATGGGCGACATGAAACAGGCGGCGGCGCGGGCGAAACTGCGCGCGCTCGTACCGGCCGAGCCGCGCTGGATGCGGCAGGTGCACGGAACCACCGTCCTCGAGGCGCCCTTTGAAGAGGGTGCGGCGGCCGACGCGAGCGTCACGCGGCGGCAGGGCGAAGTATGCGTCGTCATGGCCGCGGACTGCATGCCGGTGTTGTTCGCCGCGGATAACGGCAGCACCGTAGGCGCCGCGCACGCCGGCTGGCGCGGTCTGAGTTCGGGCGTGATCGAGGCGACGGTGGCTCGCATGGGCGTGCCGCCAGCGTCGCTCGTCGCCTGGCTGGGCCCGGCGATCGGGCCGCGGGCCTACGAGGTGGGCGACGAGGTGCGCGCTGCGTTCCTGGCGCGCGACGCGAATGCGGCGAGCGCCTTCGCCGCAACACGCCCGGGACACTGGCTGCTCGACCTCTACGCCGTCGCACGCCAGCGCCTCGCGGCGCTCGGAGTCGAGCGGGTGTCCGGCGGCGCGCATTGCACTTACGCCGAGGCAGCGCGCTTTTTCTCCTACCGGCGCGACCGCGCCACCGAGCGCATGGCGGCACTGGTCTGGATCGCCTAGCGTAGAATCGGCGCCCCCATGGTGACCAGCACACTTGGATGGATCGTCGCGGCGAGCCTGGCGGGCGGCGTCCTCTCCGCCGGCGCGGCCTCGTTTGCGCTCAACGTGCGGGCGTCCTGGGTGCCGATGCTGGTGTCCTTCGCCATCGGCACGCTGCTGGGGGCGGCGTTCCTGGAAGTGATCCCGCATGCGTTCGAGATCGGCGATGCGGGCGAAGTGGCCGGCGCGATCCTCGCAGGCATCTTTGCCTTCTTCGTCATGGAGAAGCTGCTGCTGTGGCGCCACTGCCATACCGAGGACTGCGAGGTGCACGATCCCCACGCGGTGCCGGCCGTGCCCGCGGCGCAGGCCCATGGGCACCACGGCGGGCACGAGCACGGCGGCCGCGCCGGAACCCTAATCGTGGTCGGGGACTCGGTGCACAACTTCATCGACGGCGTGCTGATCGCGGCGGCGTTCCTGCAAAGCACGCAGCTGGGCATCGTCACCGCGATCGCGATCGTGGCCCACGAGATCCCGCAGGAAGTGGGCGACTTCCTGATCCTGCTTCACTCCGGGTACTCGAAGTTACGGGCGCTGGCGGTGAACGTGGCCTCCTCCTGCGCGATGTTGGCGGGCGGCATCTTGGGCTACTACGCGCTGCCGGCGTTCCAGGACCTGGAGCCGATGTTGCTCGGCATCGTCGCCGCGAGCATGATCTACGTCGCGGTCGCGGACCTCATTCCGGGCCTGCACCGGCGGCCGGAAATCCGCGCCACGCTGTCCCAGGTGTTGCTGATCGCGCTGGGCATCGGGACCATTGCGCTTGTGGCGGCGCTCTCGGGTCATTCCCACTAGCCCCGGCATGATTAAATAAGTTAATATAATCATGTAGTTAATAATGATCACCGCGTCCCGCGGCAGGCCGATTGACGGGCCCCATTTGTGCGGCGCAAAATCCGCCGTTTATTTCAGCTTTCCACGGAACCCGCGCCTGCTCAACGCCAAGCCCGATACGACTCCCGCGACCTTCAATCCCGAGGCCTTGCTCAAGGCCATCGCGGGCGTGGGCAACCAGGTGACGCAGGGCTGGATGCCGCTGCTGCAGCCGGACGCCGACCTGCTCGCGGCCCTGGCGCGCAGTTCGGTCAGGCTCACCGCGCTGCAGTCGAAGTACCTGCAGGAGCAGAAGCAGTTGTGGGACGCGATGCTTGGCCTAGGCGAGGCCCCGCCCGCCTCGCCTGAGCTCGACGACCGGCGCTTCGCTGCGCGAGAGTGGCGCGACAACGCCTACTACGACTACGTGCGGCGCTCCTACCTGCTCGCCGCGCGCTACCTCACCGAGCTGGCCGACGGGGCGGAAGTCGAGGGCCAGGCGAAGGAACGGCTGCGCTTCGCACTGCGGCAGTGGATCGACGCCATGAGCCCGGCCAATTTCGCCGCCACCAATCCCGAGGTCCTGAAGCTGGCGCTGCAATCCCGCGGCGAGAGCCTGACCCAGGGCCTCGCCAACGTCATGGTCGACGCGCGCAAGGGCCGCGTCAGCCAGACCGACGAGGCCGCATTCGAGGTGGGCCGCAACCTCGCGACCGCGCCGGGCCAGGTGGTGTTCGAGAACGACCTCATCCAGCTCATCCAGTACGACCCGGCCACGCCCGAGGTCGGCAAGCGGCCGCTGGTGATGGTGCCGCCGTGCATCAACAAGTTCTACATCCTCGTCCTGCAACCCGAGAACTCCTTCGTGCGCCATGCGGTGTCGCAGGGTCACACCGTGTTCATGCTCTCCTGGCGCAATGTCGGGCCGGAGCAGGGTCACTACGGTTGGGACGACTATGTCAGCGTCGGGATCTTCGAGGCGATTCGCGTCGCGCGCAAGGTCAGCGGCGCCGACCGTGTCAATGCGCTTGGCTTTTGCGTCGGCGGCACGCTGCTGGGCGCGGCGCTCGCAGTGATGGCGGCGAAGGGCGAGGACGCTGTCGAGGCCGTCACCTATCTCACCACCATGCTTGATTTCGAGGAGCCGGGGCAGTTGGGCCTGTTCATC
>SXNB01000096.1 GCA_005777205.1 Burkholderiales bacterium
CTCGGCGCCGATGAACAGTTGCTTCAGGTCGTAGCCGGTGTTGTCTTTCCTGAGACTCCTCAGGCCGTTCCAGATGCGGCCGTCGGGCAGCACTACTTCCAGCCCCAGCACCTGGTCGCGCGCGTTGCCGAACCGGAGCACGTTGACCCCGCCCGCGTTGGTGGAGAGGTTGCCGCCGATCTGGCAGCTACCCTGGGCCGCCAGCGACAGCGGGAACAAGCGATCCGCCTTTTCCGCTTCGGCCTGGATCGTCGCCAGCACGCAGCCGGCCTCCACCGTGATGGTGTTATCCAGCGGATCCACGCGCCGGATGCAGTTCAGGCGCGACAAGGACAGCACCACTTCGCGCACCGCGCCGGTGGGCACCGAGCCGCCGCACAGGCCGGTGTTGCCGCCCTGCGGCACCACGGCGACGCCGGCTTTGGCGCACAGGCGTATCACCGCCGCCACCTGTGCGGTGTCCGCGGGCCGCAGCACGCATTCGGCCTCGGCGCGGAACTGCCTGCGCCAGTCGCCAAAGTAGGGCGCGGTGTCCGCGGTCTCGGTGAGCACGTGGGCCGGGCCGACGAGCGCACGCAACGCCCTAGTGAATTTGTTGTCCATCTTTCTTGACATGGATTTTCCCACACCTTACTTTGGGACCGGACCATGACGCGGCTTTTATTCCTCCTCCTGCTCGCGCTGGCGCCGGCAGCCATTGCGCAACCGGTCGTCGTCGGCGCCGCCGTGCCGCGCACCGGGAGCCTCTCCGTCCTCGGCGCGGACCTGTCCAGGGCGCTCGAGCTGTGGCGCGATGAAGTGAATGCCGCGGGCGGGCTGCTCGGGCGCCCGGTGGAACTGGTGCTGAACGATGACCGGTCGGAAGCCTTCGAGGCGCCGGCGCATTACCGAAAGTTGATCGAGGAGCATCGCGCCGACCTGCTGATCGGTCCGCTCGGCTCGGCGGCGACACTGGGCGCGGCCGCCACGGCGGAGCGCGCGGGGCGCGTGCTGGCGAACGCCACGGGCGCTTCACGCCTGGTGCACCGCAAGCCCTATCGCTACGTGTTCCAGGTTCCGGCGCCGTACGCCGCCTACGGCAGCGGCGCGCTGGAGATCGCGCAGCGGCGGGGCCTGCGGCGCCTGTTCATCGCCTACCGCCAGGACCCGTCGTCCAAGGAGATGGCGGAGCAGGCGCGCGACGCGGCCGTGAAGCTCGGCTTCCAGGTGGACGAGCCCGCGGCCCATGCACCGGGGTCGACGGCACTCGATCCGTTGGTCGAGCGCGCGCGCCGGTTCGACGCGCAGGCCTGGATCGCCTTCGGCGCGGCCGCGGATGCCTCCGGTATGGTGCAGACGTTCCGGCGCATGGCTTACGCGCCGGCATTGTTCCTCGCGCAAGGCGCCGCCGATCCCGCGTTCATCGGCCTGGTGGGGCAGGACGCCGAGCAGGTACTGGGCCTGTCTCCGTACGACGCGCGCGCAGCGACCCCGGGCAACGCGGACTTCGTCGCCGCGTTCACGAAGCGCTGGTCGGCGCAGCCCTCGCTGCTGGCGGCGCAGGGCTATGCCGCGGCGAAGGTGCTCGAGGCGGCGGTGAAGCGTGCCGGGACGCTGGAGCAGGAGAAATTGCGCGAGGCGTTCGGTGCGCTGGAGATCGCCACGCCGCTGGGGGATTACAAGGTGGATGCGAACGGGGCACAGCTTGCTGCGCGGACCGCCGTGGTGCAGATCCAGCGCGGCCGGCGGGAGATGGTGTGGCCGCACGAGCTGGCCACTGCGCAATGGCAGCTTCCGTACCCGGCCTGGGTCGGGCGCGTTCCGATTAAGTGACGATCACCCCGGGGTCCCCGCGCGCATGAGGGCACCGAAGGGCGGCGGCATCGCGCTGCCGCTCGCGATCACCTTCGCGGTCCAGGCGATGGTCGCGCTCGCGATCTACGGCGCACCGGTGATGGCGCCGGTGGCCGCGCCGGCGCTGGGCGTTTCGGCATCGGCGGTGGGCTACTACATCGCCGCGGCCTACTTCGGCAGTATGCTCAGTTCCGCGGTTGCCGGCGGCTGGTTGGCGCGCTTCGGCCCGATCCGGATTAGCCAGATCGGCCTCATGCTGTGCCTTGCCGGCCTGCTGCTGTCCGCCAGCGCCTGGGTGCCACTGGTGCTGCTGGGCGGCTTCGTCGTCGGCCTGGGCTACGGGCCGGCGACGCCAGCCAGTTCAGTGATCCTGGTGCACGCGGCGCCGCGAGAAATCTTTTCGCTGGTGTTCTCCATCAAGCAGACCGGCGTGCCCGCCGGCGGCGTGCTCGCCGGCCTGCTGGTGCCGATGCTGGTGCTGTCGCTGGGCTGGCAGTGGGGCGCCGCAGTCATCGGCGTCGCCTGCCTCGCACTCGCGCTGGCGATCCAGCCGGCGCGCGCGCTCTATGACAGGGAACTGAAACCCGATGCGCGGATCGCGCTGGCCTCGGCCTTCGCCCCGGTGGCGATGGTGTTGCGCGTGCCCGCGCTTCGGGTGATGTGCATTTCCTCTTTCGTCTACGGTGGGGTGCAGATCGCGATGGTTACTTACCTGGTCAGCTTCGTCATCGAGGACTTCGGGCTGTCGCTGGTGGCCGCGGGCGCGTTGATGTCGGCCTCGCAGGTCGCGAGCGTGGTGGGCCGGATCGGCTGGGGCCTGCTCGCCGACCGCGCGCTGGGCCGCCGCGTGGTGCTCGGCATCCTCGGCATCGGCATGGGGCTGTCGGCGCTGGCTTCGCTCGCCGCGAGCCCGGCCTGGCCGGCGTGGCTGCTAGTCGCCTACGCCTCGGTGTTCGGCGCCACGGCGGTGGGCTGGAACGGCGTGTTCCTTGCGGAAGTGGCGCGCATCGCCCCGGAAGGCCGTACCAGCGAAGCCACCGGCGGTTGCCTGTTCTTCACCTTCCTCGGCGTGGTGCTGACCCCGCTCCTCTTCAATGGCGTGTTCACGCTCACCGGTTCCTATCCGACATCCTTTGCGGTGTTCGCGGTCCCGGCGCTGTGGGTGGGCGTGTGGATGCTCGCTAGAATGCCCGCCCGATGAACAACGTCGTCCTGGTGCATGGCCTGTGGGTGCCGGGCGTGGTGATGTCGGTGCTGGGCGCGCGCCTGGCGAGCGCTGGCTTTCGCTGCCACTGCTTTGGCTACTTCGGCCGTGCCCGCCCGCTGCATGCGCACGCGGAGCGCCTGGCGCGCTTCGCGCGCGGCATCGGACCTGCGCACTACGTCGGCCACAGCATGGGCGGGCGCGTGATCCTGGAAGCGCTGGAGCAGGACCGTTCGCTGCCGGCGGGACGCGTGCTGCTGCTGGGTACCCCGGCGCGCGGCTGCATGGCCGGGCGGCGCCTCGCACGCTACGCCGCGGGGCGCTGGTTCCTCGGCGAGAGCGAGGACCTGTGGCGCGAGAGCGAGCGCCACGCGCGCTGGAGACGGCCAGAGCCCCTGGGCGTGATCGCCGGCACGCTGCCGCTGGGCCTGGGGTGCGTGCTGGGGCGCCTGCCCGGGGTCAACGACGGCGTGGTCCGACTCGAGGAGACCGAGGTCGAGGGCATGGCCGCGCGCGTGGTGATGCGGACCGGGCACAGCGCCATGCTGCTGTCCTCGCGCGTGGCCGCGCAGGCGGTCGAGTTCCTGCGTACCGGAGTCTTTCTCCATGCTGCGTAACGCCGTCCTTGCGCTGGCCACCCTGCTGCTCGCGGGCTGCGAGACGCTGTCGTACTACGCGCAGGCGGTGGGCGGGCACCTGGAGATCATGGCCGCCGCGCAGCCGGTGGCGCGCCTGATCGCCGACCCGCAGACGCCGGTGGACCTGCGCCAGCGTCTGGAGCTGACGCAGCGCATCCGCGACTTCGCCACCAGCGAGCTGAAGCTGCCGGACAACGGCAGCTACCGCAGCTACGCCGCGCTGCCCCGGCCCTTCGTGGTCTGGAACGTGGTGGCGGCGCCTGCGCTTTCACTGGAGCCGGTGAAATCCTGCTTCCCGGTTGCGGGCTGCGTGTCGTACCGCGGCTTCTTCGCCCGCGCGGACGCCGATGAACACGCGCGTGCGCTGCGCGCCGAGGGCCACGACGTTTACCTCTACGGCGTACCGGCGTACTCGACGCTTGGACGCTTCGACGACCCGTTACTCTCGACCTTCATCCAGTATTCGGAAGGGGAAATCGCGCGCTTGGTCTTCCACGAACTCGCGCACCAGGTCGCCTATGCCAAGGACGATTCCACCTTCAACGAATCCTTCGCGGTGGCCGTGGAGCGTGCCGGACTGCGGCGCTGGCTGTCGGGGCGCGAGGCGGACCTGAAGGCGCTGTCGGGCGTCGAGCAGCGCACAGAGGCGTTCACCGCACGGCTGGAGGAGGCCCGGGGGCGCCTGCACAAGCTCTACCAGATGCGCCTCGCCCCCGACGAGATGCGCCGGCGCAAGGCGGCGGAACTGGCGCTGCTCAAGGCCGAGCTGGCGAAATTTCCGCGCCTGGCCGCGATCGTGCCCAACAACGCGTTCCTGGCCGCGCGCGCGACCTACACGCAACTGGTGCCGCAGTTCGAGAAGCTGCTGGCGGAGGAGGGCGGGGACCTGTCGCGCTTCTACGAGCGCGTCAAAACCCTGGCCGCTAGCGAGAGGTACAAACGGGGTCCGTTTTCATCACCGAACCGGTGACGACGGCGTTGTTCACGACAAAGGAAGGTCGACGTTCTTCTTGAACGCCGGGCGAGCGCACAGGCGCTCGAACCAAGCGTTCAGGTGTGGCAGCTTCGGCCGCTCCATTGGCAGCCGTATCCAGCGCTGCACCTCGGCGCCGATGGGGATGTCGCCCATGGAGAAGCTGCCAGCGACGTACAGGCGGTCGGCGAGCGCGGCATCCAGGATTGCGGCCAACTGGCCGGACTTCACGCGTGAGGTCTCAATGGCTGCGACGTCGCGCTTCTCGGCCGGCGTGCGGATCAGGTTCCAGAACGCGTCTCGCACGCCGCCCTGGAAGGTGACGGCCCAGTCCATCCACTGGTTGGCGAGGGCGCGCTCGCGCTCGTCCATGGGCCAGAGCACGCCCTTGCCGTGTCGCGCGGCGAGGTAGCGCACGATGCTGTGCGACTCCCACAGGACGAAACCGTCATCCTCCAGCGTCGGCACCAGGCCGTTGGGGTTCATCTTCAGGTATTCCGGCGTTTTGACCACCCCGAAATTCAGCCCGGCGTCGATGCGCTCGTAGGGCAGCGCCAGCTCGTCCAGGCACCAGGTCGCCTTCTTCACGTTGACCGAGTTCACCCGGCCCCACAGTTTCAACATCAGAACCCCACCGCTTGTCCGTCGCGGCGCGGATCGCTCGCCGCCAGGTAGCCGTCCTCCAGCTTCCAGATCGCCTGGCAGCTCCCGAAGTCCATGTAGCCTTCCTTGAGTTCGGCCAACTTGTGGCCACGCGCGGCGAGATCGGCCAGCACCTGGGGCTTGAAGCCGCCTTCCACATTCACTTCCATGCCTTGAACCCAGCGGTAGCGCGGGCCGTCGCAGGCGGCTTGCGGGTTCTGGCCATAGTCCGCGATGCGCGACACCACCTGTGCGTGGCCCTGCGGTTGCATGGTGCCGCCCATGACGCCGAAGCTCATCACCGCCTGGCCGTCGCGGGTCATGAACCCGGGAATAATGGTCTGGAAGGGGCGCTTGCCCGGGCCGACGCGGTTCGGGTGGCCCTCCTTCATGACGAAGGTGGCGCCGCGGTTCTGCAGCGAGATGCCGGTGCCCGGCACCACCACGCCCGAGCCGAAGCCCAGGTAGTTGGACTGGATGAGCGAAATCATCATTCCCGAGGCGTCCGCCGCCGTGAGGTAAACGGTGCCGCCCTTCGGAGGCGTGCCCGCGGCGAAGGGCTGGGCGCGCTTGAGGTTGATTAGCTTCGCGCGCGCCTTCAGGTACGCCGGGTCCAGCATCTGCTTCGGCGGGAAGGGCATGTAGGACTCGTCCGCCACGTAGGCGAGCGCGTCCGCGAACGCGAGCTTCATGGCCTCGATCTGCAGGTGCAGGCTGTCGGCGCCGTCCACCGGCAGGGACTTGATGTCGAACTGCTCCATGATGCCCAGCGCGATCAGCGCCACGATCCCCTGGCCGTTAGGCGGGATCTCGTGGATGGTGTAGCCGCGGTAGTTCATCTTGAGCGGCTCAACCCATTCCGCAGCGTGCGCGGACAGATCGGGTACCTTCATCGCGCCGCCATACTGCTTCGAGTGGGCTTCCATCATTGCCGCGAGCTCGCCGCGGTAGAACGCGTCGCCCTTGGTGGCGGCGATTTTCTCCAGGCTGGAGGCGTGCTCCGGGAGGCGGAACAGTTCGCCTGCGGCCGGCGGCCGGCCGCCGGGCATGAAGGCTTCCGCATATCCGGGTTGCACGTACAGTTCCTTCGCCTGCAGCGCCCATTGCTTCGCGATGGTGGGCGAGACCAGGTACCCTTCGCGGCCGTAGCGGATCGCGGGCTCGAAGAGCTTCGCGAAGGGCAACTTGCCGAATTTTTCCGACAGCGCGCGCCAGCCGGCGACGCAGCCGGGCACGCTCACCGAATTCCAGCCGCGCGCCGGCATCGCCGTGGCGTTGCCGAAGTACTCTGGCGTCCACGCCGCGGGTGAGCGCCCGGACGAATTCAGGCCATGCAATTGCTTGCCGTCCCACAGGATGGCGTAGAGGTCCGAGCCGATGCCGTTGGAAACCGGCTCCACCAGCGTGAGCGTGATCGCGGTGGCGAGAATCGCGTCCACCGCGTTGCCCCCGGCGTAGTACATGGACAGACCCGCCTGCGCCGCCAGCGGCTGCGAGGTGGCCACCACGTTATTCGCCAGCAGCGGCTTCCGAGGCCAGGCGTAGGGGAAGTCGTAAGTGAAGGGAGGCTTGGCGAGGGAAGGAAGCAGTCCGTTCATGGCCACTATTCTAAAGCGCGCAAACGTGCTATCCAGAACGCTTTCACAGAGGGGATTCCGCCCATGCACAAGATCCTGCTCATCCAGGGGCCCAACATGAGCTACCTGGGCAAGCGCCAGCCGGAGATCTACGGCAAGACCACCGCCGCCCAGCTGGACGCCATCGTGCGGGCGCACGCGATGAAGAACCAGTACGCCCTGGACATCTTCTACACCCACAGCGAGCCCGCCGCCATCGAGCGGCTCTACGACTCGGTGGGCAAGATCGACGGCCTGGTGATGAACCCGGCGGGGTGGCTGTTCGGCGCCCACCCCTTGCGCGACACCCTGCGCGCGGTGCCCTTCCCGTACATCGAGATCCACATGACCAACATCGAGACGCGCGGCTTTCACTCCATCCTCGCCGAGACCGCGGTGGGCATGGTGGCAGGGTTCGGGGTGAAATCGTACCTCCTCGGGCTGGAGGCGATGCTCGCGCACCTCTGCGCCCAGCCGAAGAAAAAGCGCGTCCGGCGATAGCGCCGTGGCAGGCAGGGTGCCGGGGGTGGGTGGATGTAACCGATCGGTTATCTTTGACGCACTGCAGCCCCGCGTCAGAACGTCAGCACCACCCGCCCCAGCACCTTCCCGGCCTTCAATTCTTCCAGCACTGCGTTGACCTCGCTGCTCGAGCGGGTGGACACCGGCGTGGGCTTGAGCTTCTTCTTCTTCGCCAGCGCCACCACTTCCTTCAGTTCCTGCAGGTTGCCGACATAGGAGCCCACCAGGCCGATGGCGCGCTGCGCGAAGGGCGGCAGCGGATGGGTGATCTCGCCGCCAAAGAGGCCGCACAGCACGTAGCGCCCGCCCTTCCTGAGCGCGCCCAACCCGAGCGCCGCGGTGGCGGGCATGCCCACGAGGTCGATGGCGCCGGCGAGGCTGCCCATGGCGAGCGCCTGCAGCTTCTGGATCGCGTCCGGCGCGCGGTTGTCGAGGGTCAGCTTCGCGCCGAGCTTCCTCGCGGCGGCGAGCTTCGATTCGTCCACGTCGCAGGCGATGATGTTCTTCACCCCCTTGGCGCGCAGCACCGAGACGCACACCAGCCCGAGGCCGCCGCAGCCGATGACCGCCACCCAGTCCTTCGGGCCCAGTTCGGGCAGCTTCGCGGCGGCGCTGTAGGTGGTGAGGCCGGAGCAGGCGAGCGTCGAGGCGAGGGCCTCGTCGACGCCGGTCGCGTCCACCAGGTACTTCGGGTGCGGCACCAGCACGTGGCTGGCGTAGGCGCCGCTGCGGTTGACGCCGAGGAAGCGCGAGCCGGAGACGCAATAATTGTCCTGCTCGGATTTGCATATTGCGCCCTTGCCGCAGCCGATCCAGGGATAGACGATGCGCTTCTGGCCGACCCTGGCGCCCTTCGCCTTTGGCCCGACGGCCTCGACCACGCCGAAGGGTTCATGGCCCAGGGTGAAGGGCGGGATGCAGCCGCGGTCCTTGACGTAGAAGCGCTTGCCGCCCCCGAGGTCGAAGTAGCCGTCCCAGATGTGCAGGTCGGAGTGGCACACGCCGGAGCGCGTGATGCGCACCAGCACCTCGGTGCCCTTGGGCTTCGGGGTCTCCTTCATGACCTTCTGCAGTGGCCTGCCGTGCTCGACGACGTCCCAGCTTTGCATGTTCCCTCTCCTTTGAAATCAGTCCGCGAGCACGGCGCGCTCGCTTGCCCAAGCGCAGCGCGGCCACTTTCTCGGCCATCTGCAGCACCTTGGCCTCCTCGTGCGACTCGATGGCGACGATGGGCATCTTAGCCACCAGCAGCTCTTCCGGTGCCTGGATGTCCTTCACGCCTTGCTCGACGCTTCCAAGGCTTGGTCAATGTCCCACAGGATGTCGTCCAGGGTCTCGATCCCGACCGACATCCGGATCATGTCCGGCGTCACGCCCGCCTTCAGCTGCTCCTCGGCGGTCATTTGCCGGTGGGTGGTGGAGGCCGGGTGGATGATGAGCGTCTTGGCGTCGCCGATGTTGGCGAGGTGGCTCATGAATTGTGCCGCCTCGATGAACTTTTCGCCTGCCTTCGCTCCGCCCTTCACGCCGAAGTTCAGGAGACCAGATGATCCCTTGGGCAGGTATTTCTTCGCCAGCGCGTGGTACTTGTTGTCCTCGAGGCCTGGATAGTTCACCCAGGCCACGCGCGGGTGCTTTTGCAGGAACAGTGCCACGCCCAGCGTATTGGCGCAGTGCCGGTCCATGCGAACAGGGAGCGATTCGATCCCCTGCAGGAGCAGCCAGGCGCTGAGCGGGGAAAGCGTCGCGCCGAAGGTGCGCATGATCTCCATGCGCGCCTTCATGGTGTAGCCGAAGTCGCCGAAGGTCTCGTGAAAGATGACGCCGTGGTAGCCGGGCGAAGGGCTGGTGAACTCCGGGAACTTGCCGTTGCCCCAGTCGAACTTTCCGGATTCGACGACGATGCCGCCCATGGTGGTGCCGTGGCCGCCGATGTACTTGGTGGCCGAGTGCACCACGATGTCCGCGCCCCAGTCGAAGGGGCGGCAGAGGTATGGCGAAGGCACGGTGTTGTCCACCATCAGCGGGATGTTCGCCTCGTGCGCGATATTCGCCAGCGCCTCGATGTCCACGATATTGATGAGCGGGTTGCCCAGAGTCTCGGCGTAGATGAGTTTTGTCTCCGGCCGGATGTGCTTCCTGAATGCCGCGGGGTCGTCCGGGTGCACGAAGGTGGTGTCGACCCCCAGCTTCTTCAGGTTCACCCCGAGCAGGGTGTGCGTGCCGCCATAGAGCGTGGAAGCGGAGAGGATATGGTCGCCCGCCTTGACCAGCGCCAGGATCGCGGTGGCCTCGGCCGCCTGCCCGGTGGCGCAGGCAAGCGCGGCGCGGCCGCCCTCGAGCGCGGCCACCCGCTCCTCCAGCACCGCCACCGTCGGGTTGGAGATGCGCGAGTAAACGTTGCCGAAGGTCTGCAGGTTAAACAGGCTCGCGGCGTGCTCGGCGGAGTCGAATACGAACGAGGTGGTCTGGTAGATGGGCGCGGCGCGCGCTCCGGTGGCGGCGTCGGGAATCTGCCCCGCGTGCAGGGCGAGGGTTTCGAATCCGAAATTGCGGTCGGCCATGGTTTCAGTTCCTTACCGCTGCTTGCCATTGCCCGGCACAGTAGGCCGCGGTGCGCTGCCGCGCCATGCGGCTTCAGCGCGCGTTGGCTTCGTCGCGGTCAAAGCGAAAGCCGCGCAGGCTGACCAGGCGCGCCCCCCAGTCGATGGGGCCCTTGCGGCGCGTCAGGCGCTGGAACTCGGACTCGGCCACCAGGCGCGCGACCACTTCGCCGCGGCGC
>SXNB01000097.1 GCA_005777205.1 Burkholderiales bacterium
CATGCTCTCCGCACGCTCCTTGGTCACCGTGGTCGGCGCCGCGATGAAGTCGTAGCGCCCGGCGAGCATGCCAGGAATCAGCGTGGAGAAGCTCACGCTGTCGATGGTGATTTCGCGCTTCATGCGCTTGGCCACCTCGGTAAAGAGGTCGATCTGGAAGCCCTCGGTGCCGCCGCCCAGCTTGGGCATGGCGTGCGGCGCGAAGGTGCCGTCGACCCCGGTGCGCAGCGGGGGCTGGGTTTGGGCGATGGCGGAGCCTGCCAACAGCAGCGAGATCAGGACCAAAAGGCGATTAAACATCGGCGAGCTCCCGAGAATGATTTGAAGGGTTATTGTGCGGGAAAACCAAGGGAAAAGGTAGTATCGGGTCATGGCAGATCGCATCCTCGTCATCAACCCCAACTCCACCGAGGCCGTCACCCGCGGCATCGACGAGGCCTGTGCGCCGCTGCGCATGGAGGGCGGCCCCGCGATCGACTGCGTGACGCTCAAGGAAGGCCCGCCCGGGATCGAAACCCAGCAGCATGTGGACGGCGTGGTCGCGCCGATGCTGAAGCTGATCCAGGAGAAGGAACGCGACTATTCCGCCTTCGTCGTCGCCTGCTACAGCGACCCCGGCCTGCACTCGCTGCGCGAGGTGACCAGGAAACCGGTGCTTGGCATCTCGGAATGCGGCATCCTCAATGCACTGACGCTGGGCCAGAAGTTCGGCGTCATCGCCATCCTGCAGCAGTCCATACCCAGGCACCTGCGCTATGTGGGTTCATTGGGCGTCGCCGACCGGCTTGCGGGCGAGGTGGCCGTTGGCCTGCCGGTGGTGGAACTTTCAGACGAGAAGAAGACCTTCGGCCGCATGGTCGAGGCGGGCAGACTGCTGCGCGACACGCACGGCGCCACCGTGGTAGTGATGGGCTGCGCAGGCATGGCGCGCTACCGCAAGCCGCTGCAGGACGAGATCGGCATCCCGGTGGTGGAGCCAACGCAGGCGGCGGTGGCGATGGCGATCGGTCGCGTGCGCCTGAACTGGGCGGGGAACTAGGCCGCCGGGATCCGGCAGCGGCATCGCCCGCAATGGACCACAGCCACTACGCCTACTCGCCGATTGCCTCGCGCGCGCCGCTCGCCTGGCCCGAAGGCGGCCGCATGGCGTTCTGGGTGATGCTGCACGTCGAGCACTGGGAATTGCAGCCGCCCGAGGGTTCGCATCGCGACCCGCGCTTCATGGGCGACTACGGCAGCTTCGAGCCGGACTACGGCAGCTGGGGGCAGCGCGAGTACGGCAACCGCGTCGGCGTGTTCCGCGTGCTCGAGGCCCTGGACCGGCATGGTGTCCGGGCCTCGGTGGCGCTGAACAGCTCGGCGGCCGAGCGCTATCCCCAACTGGTCCGCGAATTCAGCGCGCGCGGCTACGAGTTCGTGGGCCATGGCAGCCATGCCACGCGCATGCTCACGAGCCGCATGTCCGAGGACGAGGAACGCGCGTTCATCGTCGAGGCGCTCGATGCGCTGGAGCGCGCGACCGGCGCGCGGCCTCGCGGCTGGCTCGGCCAGGACTACGGCGAATCGCAGCACACGCCGCGGCTGCTGGCCGAGGCCGGCCTGGACTATGTCGCGGACTGGCCGAACGATGACCAGCCTTACCCGATGCGCGCGGGCAGGCCCCTTATTTCACTCCCGGCGCAGCCGGAGTGGGACGACGTGCAGTTGCTCTGGCTGCGGCGGCTGCCGATGAGCCGGTATCCCGCCCTGATCGAGGAGGCCTTCGACGCACTCCATGCCGAAGGTGGCCGCGTCTTCTGCCTGGGCCTGCATCCCTGGATGATCGGCCAGGCGCACCGGGTAAAGTACCTGCATGCCGCGCTGGAACGAATCTGCGGCCGGGCGCAGGTCTGGCAGGCGACTGGTGCTGAAATCGTCCACTGGTACCGCGATGGCCGACTACCTCGATAAGTTGTGCGACTTCGCCGCCGGCCTGCGCTACGCACAGCTCGGCGCTCCGACGATCGCGCAGGCGAAGGTGGTGATCGCCGACACGCTGGCCGCGGTCGCGGCAGGCGCCAGGGAGCCTGAAGTCATCGCGCTTGCGCAGAAAATGCGCGACCAGGGAAACAGCGCGGTCATCGGCACGGGCATGCGCTCCTCCGCCTCCCGCGCGGCGTTCCTGAACGGCGTCGCCGGCACCTGGCTGGAGATGGACGAGGGCAATCGCTTCAGCCGCGGGCATCCGTCGGTGCACGTGCTCCCGGCCGCCCTCGCGTACGCGGAGGAGCACCGGCTTGCGGGGCGGGATCTCCTGGTCGCAGTGCTGCTCGGCTACGAGGTTGGCGCGCGGATCGGCATCGCCTCGAACCTGCGTCCCGCCATGCATCCGCACGGCACCTGGGGCACCGTCGGCGCCGCCGTGGCGGTGGCGAAGCTCGCCGGCGCGGACACGGCAAAGATGCGCGAGGTCATCAACGTGGCCTCTTCCCTCACGCTTGCCACCAGCAAGAACACCATGCTGCAGGGCGGAACCGTAAGGAACGTCTACGCGGGTGTCAGCAACCAGATGGGCCTGCTCGCGCTCGAGCTGGTCGAATGCGGTTTTTCCGGCGAGCGCGACGGGCTGGCGAGCGTGTTCGGCGCGGTGGTATCGGAGTCTTTCGACCGCACGAAGATGGTCGAGGGCCTGGGCGAGCGCTGGCAGATTGACATGAACTACTTCAAGCGGCACTCCTGCTGCCGCTACAACCACGGCGCGCTCGATGCGCTCGACGGCATATTGGCAGGAACCCCGGTTAACGCGGACGACGTCGAGCGCATCGACGTGGCGAGCTACCGCTATGCCGCAGAACTCGACGATCAGGCGCCCCGCAACGTGCTTGCGGCGAAGTTCTCGGTGCCCTTCGCGGTCGCAACACGCATCGCGACCGGCTCGAGCGGCCTGGCGAGCTTCACCTGGGACTGCGTGCGGGACCAAGCCATTCAAGGCCTCGCGAAAAGAGTGTTTGTCCGCGAAGACCCCGCATTGACGGCGATGCTGCCGCAGCTGCGGCCCGCGCGCGTGAAGATCCGGCTGCGCGACGGCCGCGAGCTGGAGGGCGCAGCCGACGCCAACCGCGGCGACGACCAGGATCCCTACAGCCGCGAGGAACTCACCGAGAAATTCTTCGAGCTCACCGGGCGCGCCTGGCCCCTGGCTGCAGCCCGCAATCTGCACGACAAGCTGCATAGGCTCGAGAAAATTCTGGACCTCGGGTCACTTTTTGCATAGCTCGCTGGCGGCCGCGGCCACCAGCATCGCCTCGAAAAGTTCCGGCTTGGGCACGAGCGGCCCTGGGTATGCCTTGCGGCTGTGCGCGAGGCCCAGGCCAAGCGCCAGCTCGGCAAGCTTGTAGGTAAGCGGCCCCGGGTTGATCACCGGCACCGGCAGCCGTTCGGCGAGATAGGCGTGCGCCTGGTGCATGGTGGTCGAGCCGAGCAGCAGCACGTCGGCGCCGTCCTCCTCGATCGCCTTGCGGCCCGCTTCGGCCAGCAGGGGAAAGACGTCCGCTTCCTTGCCCGAGAGCAGCTCGCGGTTGTCGGGCTGCACGTCGAGCGCGCGGATCGAGGCGCATTTGTGCTGGATGCCGAGGTCGTTCAGCGACTTGGTGTAGAGCGGCTTCCACCGGCTCCACATGGTCAGCACCGAAAAGCGCTCACCCAGCATCAGCGCCGTGAGCATCGAAGCGCGGCCCGGCGCGATCACCGGGATGTCGAGCAGCGAACGCAGCCCGGCCATGCCCGAATCGCTCATCGTGTCGATGCACACCGCGTGGTACCCCTCTTCCTGCGCGCGCAGGCCGGCCTCGATGATGCCCATGTCGGCGAGCACGTAGTCGTGGTGGCTGACATAGTTGCTCGGCGCCGCTTTCACGGGACGGAAATCAAACTCGATGTCCGGGCCCAGGCGCACTGCCCGGATTTGCGCCCGGCGCAGCGCAAGCTGCTCGTCGTTGACAGGGAAGGGCACGATGACCAGGACCTTATGCATGGCCGGCCAGCTCCGCGAGGACCTGCTCGGTCGAGCGCACGCGGCCGAACAGCCGCTGGAAGTTGATCATGGCGGCCTCGTGCAGCATGGGCTGGGTGGTGCCGCAGGCATCCTCGACCAGCGTCACCGCGTAACCGCGGTCGGCCGCCTCGCGCGCCGTGGTGTCGACGCACATGTTGGTCGAGACGCCGAGCAGGTAGAGCTGGTCGCAGTTCCAGGCGCGCAGCACGCTGTCGATGCCGCTGGTCGCGAATGCCCCGTTGGAGGTCTTGTTGACGACCGCCTCGCCGCGCACGGGCTTCAATTCGTCGATGATTTCGTGCTCGCGGCTGCCGGCGTAATTCTCCAGCTCGAGGAACAGCTTGCGCATGTGCGGCGGCGCGTCGCTGCAATCGGGCAGCGTCGCGCCGATGGTCACGAACAGGACGCGCCGCCGCGCCCCGCGCCAGGCGTCGAGCAGCCGGCGCGCGTTGGGCAGCACGCAGCGCTCGATACGCTCGAAGCGGTAATCCGCCATGGCCGAGCCCTGCGCCTTCAGCCGCCGGCCGAGCGCGCCCTGACGCGAGCCGGTCGCGTACTGCATGTCGATGATCACCAGCGCCGAACGTGCGGGATCCGGCTTGCGCTCGACCGTGAAGGCACGAATGTAGTCCTCTTTCTCGAGGTCGATTTTCATTCGATGTCCTCAATGCTCACGGGAAACAGGGGTGCCAGCGCCTCGGCGTCCATCACATGGTAAACCGTGAAACGATAGGCTAGACCGGCGGCAAGCTCCGGCGGCGCAAATGGGAATGCGAGGTTGCCGCCGGTCGAAAGGCGCCCGGGGAAGCCGTGATGCAGGAGGTATTGCCTGAACACCCCGAGTACGGCCAGCCCGCGTGCGGCGGTCGGCGCGATGCACTCGACCAGCAGGAAAACCTCCCTTTCGCCGTAGACGCGCGGGAAAAGGCTGAAATCACCGCCGGGAACCAGTTGCCGCGTCGTCGCCTCCACGTCCGACAGGATCGATGAAAGGTTCGCGATGACACGCGGGTCGGCGCTGGAACATAGCAGTACACTGCGCTCGCCGAAGGATCCCGCGCCCTCGATCTTGACCGTCGCCCGCGCGCGCGGCTGCCAGCGTGCGCCGCGCACCCGCGTGCGGCGCGCGTCGATCGCCTCGTATTGCGCGCCGCGCAGGTCCAGCGTTCCTTCGGGCTCCTGTACCGTGTAAGGATCCTCCTGCTCGTACAAGGCGTGCGCGGCGACCGAAAGCGGGGTCGCCGCGCGCGCCGGGTTCATGCTTTCCAGCTCGAACGAGTCCTCCGAAAGGGTGGCGAGCATCGCGTCACGCCCACCCGGTTCGCAGCAGAGCGACGTGCATTCGATGATCTTCGCCATGTGCATCGCCAGGCCCGGCGCATAGCCGCGCATCAGGGGAATAGCGGCGAAGATTGCGGTGTCGCAAGCGCGCCCCGCGACAACAACGTCGGCGCCGGCATCGAGCGCGCGGATGAAAGCTTCGGTACCCATCTGCCCCACCAGATGGGTCGTTCCCTCCAGGTCCATGGCACGCATCGCGCCCAGCGGACGTGCATCACGAGCGAGGGCTTTCGGGATATCGGCGGCGATGGAGGCCAGGCGGAACCGCAGCCCCTTCTCGCTGGCGATTTCGCGCACAAACTCGAGAGTGGCGTCCAGGTGCGGGCGCGCGCCGGCAGTGCCGGCCGAGCCAATCAGCAGTGGTACACCAAGCTCGCGCGCGGCGCTCAGCACCAGGCTGAGGTCGCGCCGCGTCATTTCGGGTGAGGTCGCCATGCGGCCGCTGCCCAGGTAGGCGGGGCCGGGGTCGATCGAACCCATGTCGGCGCCGATGACATGCGGCGCACGGGCGATACCCGCGGAAAATGCGGCCTCTGGAATGCCGTAACCAAGCTGGCCCGACGCAGCCAGCACGCGCAGCTCGGGCTTCACACTTCAATCCCGAGCAGCGGCGCGTGCTGCTGCGCCCCGTACACGTCACGATCTCCCGGATCGCCGGCGATCAGCTTGCGCGGCATGACAATCTTGATCGCCATGGCGGGCCGGTAGGGGATGATGCGGATATTTTCCGCTTCAATTCCGTACAGAGAAGAGATTCTAGAAGAAGAAAGAGCCGGTAAAGCCCAATCCAGCTGCGCCGTTTCGGCAAACAGCACGTCGATGGTGAGGAGCGTCGGCCCGGCGTTCTTGCTGCGCATGACGCGCGCCAGGTCTGCGAGCTGCGTCATCGGGCCTGCGCGAGATAGTGGTCGGCGATCTCGGCGCCAGTCGCCCACCACACCTCGTCTTTGCTCTTCAGGTAGGTCAAGAGGCGATCGAGGTATTTGATCCGGTGCGGCGCACCCATCATGTACGGGTGCAGTGCAATGGACATCACCAGCCCGCCCCAGCGCTCGCTGTCCCGGTAGAGCTGGTCGAACATGTCGCGGCCGATACGCTCGAATTCCTCCGCCTCCTGCGGGCGGCGATGCACCACCGAGTCGTTGAGCTCGAAGCCATACGGAACGCCGATCAGCCTGCCGCGTTTCACCTTGATCTCGGTGGGCTGGTCGTCGTGGAAAAAATCACAGAGGTAGGAGATGCCAGCCTCGGCGACGAGATCCGGCGTGTTGAGCGTGTACGACGCTGCGGGCGAGAACCAGCCGCGCAGCTCCCGCCCGGTCCGCCGACGGTGGATCTCAGCGCATTCGGCGATGGCGGCGCGTTCCTCCTCTTCGCTGTAGTTCCAGTGGTAACGCGTGTTGTAGAGACCGTGGCTCATGTACTCCCAGCGCCGCACCTCCATCGCTTCGAGGATCTCGGGATACATCTCGAGCACCGCGAGCGAGAGGGACGCTGTGCAGCGCACGTCGTGGCGGTCGAGCACCTCCATGAGGCGCCAGAGGCCGACGCGGTTGCCGTAGTCGCGGATGCCGTAGTTCAGCACGTCCGGATGCGGCTGCCGCGGCCAGGGGTCGCGTACGCGTGTTTTCGCCGGCAGGTATTCGTAGTGCTCGACGTTCGGCACGACCCAGACCGCGAGCCGCGCGCCGCCGGGCCAGGCGAGGCGTGGCCGCTCGGTGATCGGCGAGTAGTCGACGCGCTCGGCGTGAGGCGACATGGGGACTCCGCTACAGACCGAGATAGCGCGCGCGGAGATCAGGACTGCCCGCCAGTTCCGCGGCCGGGCCCGACATCGCGACAACGCCGTGCTCGATGATGTAGGCGCGGTCCGCGGCCTCCAGCGACTGCACCGCGTTCTGCTCGATCAACAGTATGGAGAGCCCTTCGCTGTTCAATTCGCCGATCAGCGCAAACATCTCGTCCACCAGCATCGGCGAGAGGCCGAGCGAGGGTTCGTCCAGGATGAGCAGCCTCGGCTCCGACATCAGCCCCCTCCCGATCGCGAGCATCTGCTGCTCCCCGCCAGAAAGGGTGGCGGCAGTCTGGCCGAAACGCTCCTGGAGCCGGGGGAAGATGCGCGTCACGCGATCGAGGTTGCGCACGCGCGCCGCCTTGCCGCGCCGGTAGCTGCCCAATTCGAGGTTCTCGCGCACCGAAAGGTTGGGAAAGACGCGGCGCCCCTCGGGTACCTGGATCAGGCCCAGGTCGACGATGCGCGCGGGGTTGGCCCCGGCGATGTCCTCCCCGCAGAAGCGGATCGTGCCGCCGAACGGGACGCAGATCCCGCTCAGGTTGTTATTCAGCGTGGACTTGCCGACGCCATTGCTGCCCAGAACGGCAACCACCTCGCCCTCCGCGACGTCGATGTCCATGCCGTGGAGGATTTCCACTTCGCCGTATCCCGCCCGCAGGCCGCGGACTTCAAGCATGCGCGGCCGCCGCCATGCGTCGCGCTGCGCCGTGGCCGAGGTAGGCCTCGATCACCACTGGATCGGCCACCAGCTCCTTCGGCGCGCCCTGCGCGATGATTTTTCCGTAGGACAGCACGTAGACATTCTCCGCGAGGCGCATCACCGCCTGCATCACATGCTCGATCAGGAATACCGTGACGCCCGAACTTCGGATGCCCTGGATCACCGGGACGAGCTCGTCGATCTCCGTGGGATTCAGGCCGGCCATCACCTCGTCGAGCAGCA
>SXNB01000098.1 GCA_005777205.1 Burkholderiales bacterium
ACGACGAAGATCAGGTTGTCCAGGCCCTCGCGCGCCGCGAGCGACAACCCCGCCAGCGACTCGGGCTCGTCCATCTCGCCGTCGCCGACGAAGCACCACACCTTGCGCGACGCGGTGTCGAGCAGGCTGCGGTCCTGCAGGTAGCGCATGAAGCGCGCGTGGTAGGTGGCGGTGATCGGCCCCAGACCCATGGAGCCGGTCGGAAACTGCCAGAAGTCTGGCATCAGCCACGGGTGGCAATACGAGGACAGCCCGCGGCCGCCGGTCTCGCGCCGGTAGCTGTCCAGCTGCGCTTCCTCCAGCCGACCTTCCAGAAAGGCGCGCGCATACACGCCGGGCGCCGAATGCGGCTGGAAGTACACCAGGTCCCCGTCCTGCCCGGCGCGGAAGAAATGGTTGAAGCCGACCTCGAACAGGTCGGCGGCCGAGGCATAGCTGGCGATGTGGCCGCCGAGCTCCGCATGGGCGCGGTTGGCGCGAACCACCATGGCGAGCGCGTTCCAGCGGATGATCGAGGCGAGGCGCTGCTCGATCTCCAGGTTGCCGGGAAATGGCGGCTGCTCCGCAACGCTGATGGTGTTGCAGTAGGGCGTGTTCAGCACCGGCGGCATGCGCACGCGGCGAGCGCGGGCGCGGTCGAGGAGCTTCCTCAGCAGAAAGCTCGCGCGTTCCGGGCCTTCGTTCTGCAGCACGGCGTCAAAGCCCTCGAGCCATTCTCGCGTCTCTCGCGGGTCTGGGTCGGGCGGGCTGACGCGCCAGTAGCCGGAAAAGGGCGAATCCGTCAGGTCGGTCATCGCGCGATGGTACGCGGCCGGGTCCGGCACGGGGTTGCGTTTACGCTGAAATAAGCCCTACATTCCGGCAGAATATGCGGAATAAAGTAAAGAAAGAGGCATAACATGCTAAAACTGGATGCCATCGACCTGAAGATCCTCGCCGCGCTGCAGGCCGATGCGCGCATCGCCAACGTGGACCTGGCGCGCAAGGTGCACCTGTCCCCCTCGCCCTGCCTGGCGCGCGTGCGCGCGCTGGAAGAGGCCGGCCTCGTGGCCCGCTATGTCACGCTGCTCGATCCCAAGAAGCTGGGGCTGACGGTGAGCGTGCTGGTGCAGGTGACCCTCGAACGCCAGGTGGAAAAGGCGCTCGACGGCTTCGAGCGCGCGGTGCTCGAACGCCCTGAGGTGATGGAGTGCTACCTGATGACCGGCGACGCGGATTACCTGCTGCGCGTGGTGGTGCCAGACGTTCCGGCCTTCGAGCGCTTCATCCTGGACTTCCTGTCCAAGGTGCCCGGAGTGGGCAACATCAAGTCCAGTTTCGCGCTCAAGCAGGTGAAGTACCAGACCGCGCTGCCGATTCCTTCGCCGCGCGCCGTGGCGGGAAGCGCCACAGCGTCGCCACGGTCGCGGTGGCCCAGGCGCAGTAGGCCGAGCTGAACACCCAGGGTGGCGCCTCGTAGTACAGCAACCGACGCACCCAGCGGCCAACGAAGGAATCGGGCCGCGCCCCGCCGCGCAGCATGTCCTCCCAAACGGTCAGTGGACAGGCGTAGCCCAGCAGTGCCTCTAGCGCCACGAACACGATTGCGGCCAGATGCAGCCAGCGGAACCAGGGGTTGCGTACCCAGCGCCAGCTGGTAGCAGCGCCGGCCCAGGTCAGGATCAGGCCGCCGACGATGAATACGACGATGAGAAAATGAAGAAGGAGGACGAGGTCAGGGAGCACGTGGACGCGACGGATCCGCGATCCATTCGCTCCAGGAGCCGGCGTACAGCTTCGCGCCCTTGAGGCCGGCGATCTCCATCGCCAGCAGGTTGTGACAGGCGGCGACGCCGGAGCCGCAGTAGTTCACCACTTCCGAGGGCGGCCGGCCACCCAGCAGCGCCTCGTATTCCTTGCGCAGCGTGGCGGCGTCCTTGAAGGTGCCGTCGGCCTTGACGTTCTCGCCGTTGAACCGGTTCACTGCGCCCGGGATGTGGCCCGCGACCGGGTCGATGGGCTCCTGCTCGCCGCGGAAGCGCACCGCGGCGCGCGCATCCACCAGCAAATCCTGGGCGCGGTTGGCCGCGACGTCCTCAACGTCCGCCGCCATCGCGGCTCTCGGCACCGCGGACCAGGTCGTTGCCGGGAGCGACGGGATCTCCAAGGTGACCGCTCGCCCTTCCTTCACCCACTTTGCCAACCCGCCGTCCATCACCACGACCGCGTCGTGTCCCGCCCAGCGCAGCATCCACCACAGGCGAGAGGCCATGGAGCCGTTGCCGGCGTCGTAGCACACAATGGTGTCGGAAGACTTCAGTCCCTGCCGCCCTAGCCACGCGACGAAGGCCGCCGACTCGGGAAGCGGATGGCGGCCGTTGCTTCCGGTCTTCGGTCCCGACAAGTCGTGCTCGAGGCTCGCGTACAGCGCGCCGGGAATGTGACCTTCACGGTACTGCTGAGCGCCCAGCTCGGGCTTGAACAGGTCGTGGCGGCAGTCGAATACGCGCCAGCCGGGATGCGCGGCGAGTTCGCCCGTCGAGACCAGCGCGCTCATTCCCCGATCCCGCGCCGCAGCCATTCGTGAAAGTGCACCATGCTGTCCTCCATCGGCGAATGATAGGGTCCTGCGTCGTCCATGCCCTGGCGCCACAGCGCCTTGCGGCCACGGTCCAGGCGCCGGCACAACTCGTCGTCCTCCAGCGCAGTCTCGGCGTAGGCTGCCTGCTGCGCCTCGATGAAATCGCGCTCGAACAACACGATATCCTCCGGGTAGTAGAACTCCACCACGTTGGTGGTGAGTTCCGGCGAGCGCGGAATGAGCTTGGAGAGCACCAGCACGTTCGGATACCACTCCAGCATGAAGCCGGGGTAGTAGGTGGCCCAGAGCGCGCCGTACTTTGGCGTCGTGCCGCGCAACTGGCCGACGCAGGCCTGGTGCCACTTGCGGTAGACCGGGGTGCCCGGAGAATTGAAGCTGTTTCTCGCCGGCACCACCTGCACCGAGCTGCGCTCGCCGTACTCCACGTGCGAGGCATCCACGTCGGTGAAACCGCCCAGCCCCGGGTGGTAGAAGTTGACGTGGTAGACCTCGAGGTAGATCTCGATGAAGGTTTTCCAGTTGCACGCGTAGTCGGTCACCTCGACCCGGTCCAGCCGGTAGCCCGAGAAATCCCAGTCGGCGGCGCGGCTGAAGGGCTCCAGGTCCTGGCGCGGGTCGCGCGGACCGGCGAAGAGCAGCCCCTGCCAGTTGACCAGCGGCGTCGACTGGAGCTTGACGCAGGGGTTCGGCTCGAATTGCGGCGCACCCAGCAGTTCGCCTCTCAGGTCATAGGTCCAGCGGTGCAAAGGGCAGACGATGTTCTGCACGTTGCCGCGTCCCTCGAGCATGACCGCCTGGCGGTGGCGGCAGACGTTGGACAGCAACTCGATCCCGGTGTCGTTCCGCACCAGCATCCGGGCATGGTCCATCCAGGCGAGGGTGTGGAAGTCGCCCGCATGCGGCACCATCAGTTCGTGTCCGATGTAATCTGCGCCGGCGTCGAACAGCATGCGCTTCTCGCGCTCGAAGACCGCGGGATCGAAATACCACGCCATTGGCAGCTGTGAACGGGCTGGGCGGATCCTAGCGTGCGTCGAAACGTCAGACATGGCGGTATGGTAACGGGGAGGAAGAAAAGTGGGGCCGAAAAAAAGCGGCGAATTGTACAATATCGATTCCCTTTCCCCCGATTGAGTTCCCGTTCCCGCCATGAGCAAATCCGCCGAGAAATCCGCGACAGCCCTGAGTTTCGAGAAGGCGCTCGCCGAGCTCGAGAAGATCGTCGCACGCATGGAAGGCGGCAACCTCAGCCTGGAGGAGTCGTTGGCGGCCCACCAGCGCGGCCTGGAGCTGGCGAAGTACTGCCAGGGCCGGCTGGAGGCCGCCCAGCAGCAGGTGCAGGTGCTCGAAGGCGAGGTCCTCAAGCCGCTCGCGGCGGCCGCCCAGGACGGCGAAAACTGAAGTGAAGGCGGCCGATTCCGAATACATGGCCTGGATGGGTTCCGTCCAGGCGAGAATGGAGAACGCGCTCTCGCGCCTGCTGCCGGCCGCCGGCCTCGCGCCTGCCCGCCTGCACGAGGCGATGCGCTACGCGACGCTGGAAGGCGGCAAGCGCGTGCGGCCGCTGCTGGCGTTCGCGGCAGGCGAACTGGTGGAGGCGCCTGCGCAGCGGCTGGAGGCCGCGGCCGCGGCGGTCGAGTTGATTCACGCCTATTCGCTGGTCCATGACGATATGCCCTGTATGGATGACGACGTGTTGCGCCGGGGCAAGCCCACGGTGCACGTCGAGTTTGACGAGGCCACCGCGCTTCTGGTGGGCGACGCCCTGCAGTCTCTTGCTTTCCAGGTTCTCTCGGAACACCGCCTTGCCGATGATCCGGCGGCGCAGCTGGAGATGGTAAAGACGCTCGCGGCAGCCTCCGGTTCCCGCGGCATGGCGGGCGGCCAGGCGGTGGACCTGGAATCCGCAGGACGGAAACTGGACCTGCCGGAGCTGGAATTCATGCACATTCGCAAGACTGGGGCCATCATCCGCGTCGCCGTGGTGCTGGGCGCCGGCTGCGGCAAGCCGCTGGCAGAGGACCGGCGAGCGTCCCTCGACCGATATGCCAAGTGCGTCGGCCTGGCCTTCCAGGTGGTGGACGACGTGCTGGATGCGGAGGCGAGTACCGCCACGCTGGGCAAGACGGCCGGCAAGGATTCCAAGCACAACAAGCCGACCTACGTCTCGGCGATGGGCGCCGCGCGCGCGAAGGCGTTCGCCGAGGAACTGCGCGCCGACGCGCACGCCTCGCTTCAGGCGTTCGGCGCCGGCGCGCAGCGCCTGCGCCAGCTGGCCGATTTCATCGTGCTGCGGGAATTCTGATGGCCGCCATCACCGACGCGCTGCTGGGCAATGACGCCGCGGGTGGGACGGAAGCGGGCGGCTACAATCCAGCTATGTACGAGCTGCTAAAGACGATCGACGATCCCGCCGACCTGCGCAAGCTCGAACGCAGGTCGCTGCACCAGCTCGCCGACGAGCTGCGCGCCTTCGTGCTGGATTCGGTCTCGCAGACCGGCGGCCACCTGTCCTCGAACCTGGGAACGGTGGAGTTGACCATCGCGCTGCACTACGTCTATGAGACGCCGGAGGACCGCATCGTCTGGGACGTCGGCCAC
>SXNB01000099.1 GCA_005777205.1 Burkholderiales bacterium
CCGCGGATCTGCGGGAAATGTGCGAACGTCTCGAGCTCGGACGCTTCCATCTCGTCGGCCACGACTGGGGCGGCCCCACGGCCTTCGCGCTCGCCTGCGCGATGCCGGAGGCGGTGAGGAGCCTCGCCATCCTCGACGTGACGGTTCCGGGCATCGGCCCGGATATCTCGCAGGGCGGCAAGCGCTGGCACCACGCCTTCCACATGACGCCGGACTTGCCCGAACTGCTGGTGCAGGGACGCGAGCGCGAGTACCTGGGCTGGTTCTACCGCGAATTCTGCTGGCAGCGCGGCGCCATCGAGGAAGCGGACGTGGACGAATACGTCCGCTGCTATTCGCGGCCGGGTGCGCTGCGCGCCGGCTTCGAGTACTACCGGAACATCCCGAGGGACGCTGCCGACAACCGCGCGATCCTCGCGTCGGGATACCGCCTGCCGATGCCGGTGCTCGCGCTCGGCGGCGCGAGGACCGAGGCGCGGGGTCGGGGCGAAGAACCGCTCGAATCGTTGCGCGCGATCGCGACCAACGTCCGGGGCGGCAAGCTGCCGGACTGCGGCCACTTTATCCCGGAGGAACAGCCGGAAATGCTCGCCGCGCGTCTGCTGGAATTCTTCCCCGCCTGACGCTTTAGCGCGCGACCACTTCCGCCTTTTCCTCCTGCTGGAGGGCGAAGATCGAGGTGTAGCCCGCGGACCAGTCCGGCGGTATCAGGCAGGGCCGCGGATCGTGGTGCGCGAACACCGCGCGCTTGCCCCTGAGCAACTGCTGGTCGTGCTTCGGCTTGATCGGGTTCATCGTATAGGGAAACGCGTCCGCCGACGTCATGGTGTTCAGCAGCAACGGCCGGCCCAGGTCCGAGTCGTTCTTCGCGGAGTAGTGCAGCGTGCGGCAATTGTGGAGGGTGAGCGATCCCGCCGGTCCGGGCAGAAACACGGCTTTGGACAGGTCCAGCTTGCGGCAGTCGGCCTCCGACAGGCATCCGGTCCAGTTGCCCTCGGCGTCGTACTGGGAAAACATCGGATCGATCAGGTGGCTGCGCGGCAGCACGCCAAGCGGTCCCTGCTCCATGCCGCAGTCGTAGAGGTAGGTACCGACGGTGAGCGGCGAATAGTTGGTGTGCGGCCAGAAGCTGATGTCGTAGTGCCATTTCACCTCCTCGCCGCCTTGCGCCCATTTGAAGTTCAGCTTGGAGTGGTGGAACTTGACGTCGGGCCCGACCAGGTCGGCCACGATGTCCGGCATCGGCGAGTGCAGGCAGTAATCCCAGAATACCGGGTGCTGTTCCACCGGATTGGAGACGCGGCGCAGGCGCGGCGCGTCGAGGCGATGCCCGGGCTCGAGGTCGAAGACCGCGTCCGGTTTCGCCAATTTGCGGCCGCGCTCGACCAGTTCCTCGGTTGCAGCGCGCAGCTTCGCGAGCCAGTCCTCGCCGATCGCCCGCTCCACGCGGAGGTAGCCTTCGGCGAAGTAGAACTCGCGCTGCGCCTGAGTGAGCACTTTCGGCGGGACCTGGAGAATCTGTTCCGGTGTCATGGCAGGGCTCCTTCGCGAATGTTACGCATCATGAAGTCGATCTGGCCGGAAGCGAAGCTTGCGTCCCCGACCCCAGTCTCGACAAGCCAGGCGATCGGCACGCCTTGCTCCAGCAAGCGGCGCTGGAAGCGCTCCAGCAGATCGGGCCGCTCGCGTACCGTGGCTGGCGCGACCTGCTCCCCGAGCGCGAATGCAGCCAGCGACCCCGCGGCTTCGCCGACGTTCCATTCGACCGGGTGCAGGCGGTAGCAGCCGTTGGTGATGTGCGTGGTGCCGAGGTTCTTGCCGCCGGCGATCAGGTTGGCGACGCGCACCGGCAGCAGGGCGCCGAGCGGAATCTGGAATGGCCAGGTGCGGCAGCTCGCGCCGACGTCGTCGGGGCCCGAGCGATGGAGGTCGATCGGGTACCAGCCAACGCCGACAGAGTCGGCGAAGTGCGCTGCGCGCGGACCCTTTCGGTAGTTGGCCGACACCTCTTGCTCGACGATCGTTTTCCTGGCCCGGATGCGGCGCGACTCGCGGATATAGGGGAACTTGCACAGCCCGTCGGCCGTGCCCATGACATCGGGCCGCAGTCGAATCTCCGGCGCGCCCCTCCTGCTACCCGAGGCAGGCGCCTCGGTCTGCAACCAGTGCAGGAAGCCCAGGCTCACGCGCTTGGCGTCCTGTAGCGCCTGTGCCACCTGCAGCGGCGTGCAATCGAGGATGCTGCGGTCGCGATAGTCGTTCCCTGGCCAGTTGAACAGGGTCAGGTCGTTGCATGAAAAGCTTTTTCCTTCCACCAGGCGGCGGTAGGTCCACAGCCCGCCCTTGGTGCCGGGCATGGTGTCGAACAGCCGGTACTCGAGCCAGCCGCTGGTTTCGCCGTAGATTTCGCCGCCGTGCACCTCGATCTTCAGGCTGTACGGCTGCGCGGCCTTGTAGTGCTCGTACTTCTCCGGCCGTGCAATCGCATGGTTTTCCCCTTCCGGGTGAAGCTCGCAGGCGAAGGTATAGGTGAAGCTCTGCACGCAATGCGCCTTCGGTTCGCCCGGCTGCGCCTGTTCCTCCCCGGTCTGCGCGACAGTCTCCGCGCCAACAACGTGCTCGACTCCGCACAGTGGCAGCAGGTCGCCCAGTTCGGTCGCATCGATGACCAGCTGCGGGAGGAACTGGATCAGCCGCCGATCGTCGAGCCCCATGGCAACCACGGCAGTCACGCGGTCGGCCTCCGCGGAGGCGGCGACGGCTTTCATCCGGCGGTGGATCGTGAGCCGCCCGGAATCGACGTGCGGCTGCAGCATCCGTTCGACCACGTCCATGGCGACGCGCGGTTCGAATGCAAGGCGCGTTACCCAGCAGTTGCCGGGGTTGGTCCGGTCGTAGTGCCTGCGGATCCCGTTTCGCAGCGTGTAGTAGCTCCTGGTGCCGCCGAAGGACTCGATATGCTCGTGCTCGTCGAGCGCGGAGACGCCCTGCGCGGTCAATTGGCCGCCCAGCCAATTGGTTTCCTCGAGGAGCACCACGCGCCGGCCTGCCCTGGCCGCGGCGAGCGCGGCTGCCACGCCGCCGGTGCCGCCGCCGACCACCAGGATCTCGCAGGCTTCGCCGCCGGCCGGCTCCTGCACCGGCACCGGCATTACCGACGCCGAGGGATCGCCGCTCGCCGGCACCCGCATGACATCGACGACGGCTTCCAGCGAGCGTTGCACGGCGCTACCGTTACTTCGCCATGGTGCCCGGCAGCCAGAGCGCAATCTGCGGGAACGTGATCACCAGGCCGAGCGCGATGACCTGCAAACCCAGATAGGGCCAGACCGAACGGAAGATATCGCTCAAGGATACGCCTGCGGGCGTGACGCCCTTCAGGTAAAACGCCGCCGGGCCGAACGGCGGCGAAATGTAGGAAATCTGCATGTTCATGCAGAACAGCACGCCCATCCAGACTGGATCGAAACCGAGCGCCACCACCACCGGCACGAAGATCGGCGCGGTCAGCAGCAGGATGCCGATCCAGTCGATGAAGCAGCCCAGCACGATCCAGATGACCTGGATCATGATCACCACGCCGATTGGGCCGACCGGCAACGCGGTCATCACGTCCTGGACGAGCTTGGTACCGCCCGCGAGCGTGTAGACGCCGATCAGCGCGGAGGAGCCAAAGAAAAGCCAGTACAGCATCACCGTGACCTTGGCCGTGTCCTCCGCCGCAAGGCGCAGCTTCGCCCAGGTCAGCTTGCCGTTCCACCACATGGCAAGGACGGCGCCGAGGACGCCGACTCCCGCGGCTTCGGTGGGCGTCGCCCAGCCGAAATACAACGAGCCGAGCACGCCGAAGGCGACCATCGCCGGCACCACAAGCTCGCGCAGCAGGCCGATCTTCTCCCGCAAGGTGATCGCGAGCTCCGCGTCGCTCGCCGCCGGCGCGAAGTCCGGCCGGTAGTGGCAGCGGATCACGATGTAGGCGATGTACATCGTGGCGAGCATCAGCCCGGGAACGACGCCGGCGGCATAGAGTTCGCCGATGGACACGCCCGCGGTCAGGCCGTACATGATGAGCACCACGCTGGGCGGGATCAGCGTCGCCAGGCCGCCACCGGCGCAGATGCAGCCGAGCGCCAGCTCCTTCTTGTAGCCGCGCGACAGCATCGCCGGGAGCGCGACCACGCCCATGGTGACGATCTCCGCGCCGATCACGCCCACCATGGTCGCCATCAGGGCGCAGGAGATGATGACGGCGACCGCCAGCCCGCCGCGCATCCGCCCGGCCCAGACATGGGCGGCACGGAAAATCACCTCCGCGATTCCCGCGCGCTCCAGCACGCAGGCCATGAAGACGAACAGCGGCACCGAAACCAGAACGTAATTTCCCATCAGGGTGAACACGCGGCTGACCACCAGCGTCAAGCCGGGCCAGCCGAACAGCCCGAGGGCGAACACCACCGCCACCGCGCCGGTGGCGAAGGCCAGGGGCAGACCCGTGAGCAGCACGGCGGCGAACACCGCCACAAACAGCAGGCTCAGCAGCTCGATACTCATAAGGCGCGGCTTTCAGGACGCGCCACGCCGGTGTCACGCAGCAGGTTGGCGACGCCTTGCAAGAGGAGGAGCAGCGCCGC
>SXNB01000014.1 GCA_005777205.1 Burkholderiales bacterium
CATCTGGGTCTCGCCGGCGGAGGTGGAGGCGGCGCTGGTGTCGCACGAGGCGGTGCTCGAGGCCGCGGTGATTGGGCACGAGGACGAGCAGAAGCTGGTCAAGCCCAAGGCTTTCGTGGTGCTCAAGCCGGGCAAGCAGGCCTCGGTGGAGGACCTGCAGTCCTACGTGAAATCGAAGCTGGCCCCCTACAAGTACCCGCGCTGGATCGAGTTCGCGGCAGAACTGCCCAAGACGGCCACTGGCAAGATCCAGCGCTTTAAGCTCCGCCGCTAGCCGCCCAGGATGTAATCGATCGGTTACATCAACCGGCCCTAGGCGACGTCCAGGCCGGTCATCAATAGTAGATTTCGGCGAATACGATATGGCCTTCCTTCGCCGGCCAGGTGCGCACGACGATGCGTTCGCTGTCGAACTCGGTCGCCAAGTCGCGCGGCCAGCTGTTGGACTCGAAGCGCTAGGCGGTGGCGTGCCAGAGCGCGGCGGTGTCGCCGTTGCCGTGCACGAGGGTGACCGGAGTCTGGGCCGCGGGCGCGAAGGCGCGCAGGACTGGCTCCAACTCGGCGCAGGCGGCGAGCATCACTGGCGTGAGCGCTTCAAGGGTGATTCGAGCCATGTTGTTAATCATCCGCATCGCCTTCAGGTTTCGCGACGGAAGCGGGAGCATAACGGAATTGACGGGACCCCCGATCTTGCGGAATTCCAGCACGAGTATGAGCCGGCCGAGCGCCCGATTCATGGTCTCCAAGCCGACGCGGTGGCAGACGGTGACAGCCGGCCGCCGTACCTGGTTGGTTGAAAGGGCGCCGGTGTAGTAAAGTGCGATTTGTTTGGGGTCCCAACAAATAACGGAGAGAGCGATGGCAGCCATTCCGGAACGCGTGCACCTGACAATGCAGGTCAACGGCGAGGCCGCCCCGGTCTCGTCCGCGCCCTACAAGACGCTGCTCGAAGTCCTGCGTGAGGACCTCGGCCTCACCGGCACCAAGCACGGCTGCGAACTGGGCGAGTGCGGCGCGTGCACCGTGCTGGTTGACGGCCAACCGGTGCTCTCGTGCCTGGCGCTCGCACTGGAGTGTGGCGGCCGCGCGATCGAGACCATCGAGGGCGTGCAGCGCGGACCCGATCTGCACCCGCTGCAAGCGGCCTTCGCCGACTGCGGCGGCTCGCAGTGCGGCTACTGCACCCCGGGCGTGATCATGACCGCCAAGGCGCTGTTGGCGCGCAATCCGGCGCCGACCCGCGACCAGATCCGCGAGGCGACCGCGGGCAACCTGTGCCGCTGCACCGGCTACCAGCAAATCACCGAGGCCATTGAGTCCGCCGCTACTATGCTGCGCGGGGAGCGGCCATGAACGAGACGAAAAAGCGGCTCGACGTCATCGGCATGCCGCGCCGCCGGGTGGACGCTCGCTCTAAGGTGACTGGGCAACTGCGCTTCGCCGACGACCTGGCCCTGCCGCGCATGCTGCACGCCAAGCTGCTGCGTTCTCCGCACCCGCACGCGATCGTGGAAGCCGTGGACGCGGAGAAGGCGCGCCAGCACCCGAGCGTGAAGCTGGTGCTGACCGGACAGGATTTCCCGGTGCCCTTCGGCATCATGCCGGTGTCGGTGGACGAGTACCCGCTCGCGCGCGAGCGGGTGCGCTACGTTGGCGACCCGGTCGCCGCGGTAATCGCCGTGGATGAGCAGGCCGCGGTCGAGGCACTGGCCCTGATCGAGGTCCGCTACCAGGTGTTGCGCCCGGTGAGCGGTCCGCAGGACGGCCTGGAGCACCCCGAGCCCCGCATCCACGACTACGGCGAGCAGGGCAACATCCACCGCAACCAGGCCTACGAATTCGGCGATGTGGACGAGGCACTGCGGAACGCCGATTTCGTCGCTGAGGATTTGTTCTTCTACGAGGGCAACACCCACCTGCCCATGGAGCAGCAGGCCTCGCTCGCCTTCCTCGACCAGGACGGCAAGCTGCAGATCTCGTCCTCGACGCAGAACCCGCACTACCTGCATCGGCAACTGGCGCGCGTGCTGCAGGTGCCTGAGTCGCGCATCCGCGTCATCGCCACGCCCAACGGCGGCGGCTTCGGCGGCAAGTGCGATCCCGGCGGCCACGAGTTCGTGGTCTGCAAGGCCGCGCTGGTGCTCGGCCGCCCAGTGAAAATCGGTCTCACGCGTGAAGAGGTGTTCTACGTCCACCGCGGCCGGCACCCGGTGCTGCTGAAGATGAAGACCGGGGTGACCAAGGAGGGCAAGCTCACCGGCATGCACCTGCAGACGCTGCTCGATGGCGGAGGCTACGGTTCGCACGGCCCGGCCAGTACCTTCTACACCGGCGTGCTGACGCCGGTGACCTACCACTACCCGCGCTTCAAGTTCGAGGCCTGCCGGGTGTTTACCAACAAGCCCGCGTGCGGCCCCAAGCGCGGACACGGCACACCGCAGCCGCGCTTCGGCCAGGAAGTGCAGTTGGACAAGATCGCCGAGCGGCTCGGTATGGATCCGCTGGAGCTGCGGCTGAAGAACCTGACCAAGGCCGGCGACCTGACCGCGAGCTGGCTTCGCGTCGGCTCCACGGGCCTCGAGGACTGCCTGCGCAAAGTCGGGGAAATGTCCAGCTGGAAGGCGCAGCACGGCAAGCTCGAGAAAGGTCGGGGGGTTGGCCTCGCCTGCAGCACCTACATGTCCGGTGCCGGCGTGGCGATCTACTGGAACAAAATGCCGCACTCAGGCGTGCAGGTGCTGCTGGACCGCTCCGGCACCGTGGTGGTCTACTGCGGCGCCACCGAGATCGGCCAGGGCTCGGACGACGTGCTGGCCGCGATCGTCGCCGAGACGCTCGGCGTGGACACCGGCTCGGTGCGCGTCGTCAGCGGCGACACCGGCATCACGCCGGTGGACCTGGGTTCCTATTCCAGCCGCGTCACCATCATGGCGGGCAACGCGGCGGTGCAAGCCGCCGAGCGCCTGCGCGCCAGCCTGGCCGCTGCGGTGTGCGAGACGCTGGGCACGCTGCCCGACCGCGTGGTGTTCTCGCAGGGCAAGGTGTTCGCTGCGGACAACGCTGGCGCCGGGATGAGTTTCGTCGAGGCGGTGACCATGGCCGAGGCCCAATTAGGTACCCTTTCCGCGGTCGGCTCCTATTCGCCGCCCAAGCCCCCGGGACGTTACAAGGGCGCGGGGGTGGGGCCGTCTCCTGCATACAGTTTCAGCGCCTGCGTGGTCGAGGCTGAGGTGGACGAGCGCACCGGGTGGATCCACGTGCCGAAGATCTGGATCGCGCATGACATCGGGCGGGCACTGAACCCGGTGCTGGCACGCGGGCAGGTGATCGGCGGCGTGTACATGGGTTTGTCCGAGGCGATGATGGAGGAGCAATCGTTCCGCCGGTTGCCGGAAAAACTTTCGGGCGCGCTGGTGCACCGGGCCCCTTCCATGCTCGACTACAAAAGCCTGACCGCACTGGACATGCCGGAGGTCGAGGTCGCCCTCATCGAGGACCCCGACCCGAACTGTCCCTATGGCGCCAAGGAAGTCGGGCAGGGCCCGCTGCTACCGGTGATGCCGGCGCTGGCGAACGCCATCTTCGACGCCGTGGGCGTGCGCGTCGACGAAATTCCAGTCACGCCGGACAAGGTGTTGCGCGCGCTGGAAGCGAAGGCCGCCGGCAAGGCGGCGCGCGTCGGACCGGAATCCTACCCGTCCGTGCCCTATCCGGAACCCATTTTCGTGCTGCCGCCCTGGGAAGGCGGCGACGGCAACGAGTCGCGCAAGGGAGGCGAGAAGCGTGCTGCGGCTGCCATGGTTTGAGTATCGCGCCCCGAGCACGCTCGCGGAGGCGGTGAAGATCCTTGCGGGCGAGGGCCCGCAGGCCATGCTCGTCGCCGGCGGCACGGACCTCTTGCCCAACATGAAACGGCGCCACCAGTCGCCGAAGGTGCTGGTGTCGCTCAAGGGTATCGCGGAACTGCGCAAGCTGAACGGCGGCTACGGTGCCGGGCTCACGCTGGCCGAGGTCGTGGCGCATGCGGCTACGCCAAGCGCTTTGCGTCAGGCGGCCGCCCAGGTGGCCACGGCGCAGATTCGCAACATGGGGACGCTGGGCGGCAATCTGTGCCTGGACACGCGCTGCACTTACTACAACCAGACCGAGGAATGGCGCAAGGCCATCGACTACTGCCTGAAGAAGGACGGCAGCGTGTGTTGGGTGGCGACCGCCAGCAAACGCTGCGTGGCGGTGTCCTCGACCGACACCGCGCCGGCGCTGATCACGCTGGATGCGAAGGTGAAGCTGGTGGGACCAGCGGGTGAACGGGAGATCCCGGTCGAGGCGCTGTATCAGAACGATGGCATCGACTACCTGTCGCGCAAGCCGGACGAGGTCCTGAGCGCAGTCGTCATCCCGAGCGGCTGGAGGAGCACCTACTGGAAATTGCGCCGGCGCGGCTCGTTCGACTTCCCGCTCCTCGGCGTCGCCGCCGCGCTGAAGATGGACGGCGACGTGGTTACCGACGCGCGCATCGCCCTGGGGGCAGTCGCCTCGCGGCCGTTCCGGGTCGACAAGGCGGGCCACTTCCTGAAGGGCAAGCGGCTCACCGACGAGGTCATCGCCGAGGCTGCGACGCTGGTGGCCAACCGTGCGAAACCGATGGACAACACGGATATGGACCTCTACTGGCGCAAGGAAGTGGCCGACGATTTCGCCGGCTATGCGCTGAAGGAATTGCGCGGCGACGATATGCGTGCAGTGAGGATCAGGACCGCGCGCTACTTGCCGGGTTAGAGCGTGTGCCGATCAAGTTAGCTTGTGTTCTGGGGCGCAGGACTGACCAGAACGCCCCGTCCCGCGAAAAACTCGGCAAACACCTTCACCGCGAGCCTTGCATTCTGCTGGGTCGCTGGGTCGTGACCTGAGGGATTGTGGAAGGTCAGGTTCCCTGACGACGCGTTCGTTACCAGCACGAGATGACCACCCCGTTTGGGTGGGGGTGGCTTCTGCAACCGGATGGAAGGGTGCACGGATGCCAGGAACAGCGAGCCGGGCACCCAGGTCCCGGCCAGGTCCCTGGCGGCGACATCGGTAACAACCTCGGCGGCGATGCCGAACCGGCTGCTCAGCATCTGGACGAATGGGGCGTAGATCATCCCGTGGATGGTTCCGTCCTTGATCACATAGGCGCCAAACTTCAGGGCCATCCTTGCAAGATCAAGGGTTGGGTGAACGATCCCGGTTCTTGTGGCCAGGATCATCTTGAGACACGCCATTCCACAAATGTGATTCGCCCATTCAGCGTATTCGTGCGGCGACGTTGCGCCAGAATTCCGCCATAACGGATCGTCCACAAGACGCATTTCCCTTGCAATGATTCTGCCCGCAGCATCCGCCGACTCCCACTGGCAGAAGTACGGAACGTGTGGAGCAGGGGTGGACATGGGGAGTCTGACGTTGATGAGGGTAGGCAGGAGGGCTGGGCGCGGTGTGCAATCTATCCTAATTGCAGATGTAGCCGATCAGTTACATAAAGGCCGCTGCCGGACGCGCTTGCTGCTGCGCTGAAGGGCGAGGGCGGCGCGCTACTTGCCGGGGTAGCTAGGCGGCCTCCGCGTGCAGTTTGACGCCAAGGGCCTTTGCGACCTTCACTGCGTCGCGCTCTCATGTTCAATTCGCATAGGGGATCCGTGTTCCTTCTAAGGCCCGACTTGATGTTTGCACAGCACGCCGCTGCCAAGGATGGCATTCACCCGTGGCTGCGAACATTCAAATTTGGATATCCGTATCTGCCTGCACATGGCTACCCATCGAGTTTCGCGATACCGCCACCGTCACCCCCATTCAGTTCCGAACCCCTGACTAAGCCCAGGCCTGTTTAGGATGTAAATGTAATCGATCGGTTATATCTGGACCCCTTCTGCGCCCGCCTTACGCGCGGTCCGGGATCAATCCATGCACCCCCGCTCCCAGCAGCCGTACCGGCCGCTGTCCCGCCTCGGTCCGCTCCAGCAGCGCCACTGCCCGCGAGGCGATATCGTCCGCCTCCCGGCCGGGCATCGTGGAGGTATGGCTGCGCGTGACCAGCGAGAAATCGTCATAGCGCACCTTGATGGTCACGGTGCGCGCCACCAGCCGCTTGCGCTCCAGCCACGCAGCGGTTTTGCGCGCGAGGCGCTCCATTTCGGCTCGTACTTCGCGCAGCTCGGTCAGGTCTTCGGGATAGGTGGTCTCAGTGCTGCCGGATTTCGAGGCTCGGTCCGGATTCACCCGGCGCGGGTCGTCGCCGTGCGACAGCCGCATCAGCCAGTCGGCCTGGTTGCCGACCGCCGCGCGCAACTGCGCAAGGTCCGCGGTCCGGACCTGCACCAGCTGCTCGATGCCGATCCGCCGGAGCTTGGCCGCGGTCACCGGCCCCACACCCCAGAGCGCCTCCACCGGCAGCTTATGCAGGAAAGCCTCAACCCGTTCGGGCGCGATCACGGTCAGGCCGTCGGGTTTCTTCCAGCCTGAAGCGATCTTGGCGAGGAACTTGTTAGGCGCGACGCCGGCCGACGCGGTCAACCGCAACTGGTCGTGGATCTGCTCTTTCAGGCGCCGTGCAACCTCCATGCCGAGAGGCTCTCCCCAGGCGTTTTCGGTCACGTCCAGACGACCAGTTTAGAGCACAACCCTCCCGGTAGCAGCCGAGGTAACGAGGCTCCATTCGTTCCCACGCACCTTCGTGTGCCATGAGTGATTTTCTGATTTGTTTGGATCGGGGCGTGAAGGGGG
>SXNB01000100.1 GCA_005777205.1 Burkholderiales bacterium
GAAGTTCCTTGCCACCGACGCCGCGCGCCTCAAGGTAGCGGTCGAGAAAATCGGCAAGGTCGGCTCGAAGTAGTCCCTACTTTTTCTTCCTCGGGCGGCGGTACTGCAGCAGGTTGCCGACCTCGCGCTCGAACGGATCGCGGCGGACCACGCGCTGCGCAATCCCGGGCGCGAGCAGCTTGAAGTGGCGGATGGCTTCCAACTCGTCTACCAGGTCCCAGGCGCCGTCCTCGGCCGTCACCCAGTCCGCAGGCTTCATGCGCCGGAGGTCATAGGGAACTGAATAGGTGCGCAGGGTCTTGTGATCGCGCTTGTTGTAGTACTCGTGGAACCACGACATCGCAAGTTCCCGCAGGCTGCGGTACACCGGGTCGCGCCAGCGCAGGCCGATGCCGTTGGTCTTGGAGATCGCACCCCAGCGGCCCTTGCGGCGGAACAGGGTCACGACATGGTCGTAATCGTGCACCGCCTGCAGGTCGAGCAGCAAGGGCGGTTCGCCATGCACCCATAATGCGCAGGCCGCCAGCATCGCGCCCTCGATGCAGTGCGCGCGGCGATCGCGCAGCACCACGCGCACGGAGTGGCAGCTGTCGCCGTCGGGCTCGAAGTTCTGCTTCAGGTCGAAGAGGAACCGCTGGATCTTCTCGGGGGAGTCGAGGCGGCGAAGAACCGCAAATTCGGCCCGGGTGAGGCCGAGCATCTCGCGAGTTGCACGTTTTTTTTTCATGTTATCAGCCACCAGTGTAGCTAGAATTCCATAATGCACCACTGGCAGAGAATCGAAGCCGTGATAGCGGGCACCGCAACCGACCGCCAGCCGGTTGCCCTCTGGCGCCACTTTCCGGTGGATGACCAGGACCCCGGCAAGCTGGCGGCCCACACGCTCGCGTACCAGCGCGCCTGGGACTTTGATTTAGTGAAGTTCATGCCCTCAGGTACCTACGGCATCGAGGACTGGGGCGCGACGACGGCCTACGAAGGCGCGGAAAATGGCGCCCGCGTGGTGAAACAGGTCCGCCTGCACAAGCCCGAGGATTGGAATCGGCTGCCGAAGCTGGATGTCCGCAAGGGGGTCTACGGCGCGCAGAACGCCGCGCTTGCGGCGGCGGCGAAGGAACTCAAAGGCAGCGCTCCTATCCTGCAGACCGTGTTTAGCCCGCTCACCACGGCGCGTAAGCTGGCCGGCGAACCGACCCTGCAGCACCTGCGCGAGCATCCCGAGGCGCTGGAAGCGGGCCTGAAGATCATCACCGAGGTCACCATCGCGTTCGGCGAGGAGGCGCTCAAGGCCGGGGCGCACGGATTCTTCTTCGCCACGCAGCTCGCGAGCACGGATGTGCTAACGCCCGTGGAGTACGAGCGCTTCGGCAAGCGCTGGGACCTCGAGTTCTTCGCGGCATTCAAAGGCCGGACGCGTGTCGACATGCTTCACCTGCACGGCATGAACCCGATGTTCGATGCGCTCGCCGGCTATCCGGTGGGCCTGGTCAACTGGCACGACCGCCTGACCGCGCCGACGCTCAAGGCCGCTGCGGGCCGCTTCAAGGGCGCGGTGGTGGGTGGCGTGGAGGAACTCGGCCTGCTGGTCAAGGGGTCGGAGGCCGAAGTGCGCGCCCAGGTGCGCGACGCCATTGCCCAGACCGGCGGGCGGCGCCTGCTGGTCGGCCCCGGCTGCGTGGCGGGAATCGCCGCGCCGGAGCAGAATATCCGTGCCGTCATCGAAGAAGCGAGGAAAACCCCATGAAACGCGCCCTCATCGCCGTCCTGGCCCTGGCTGCCGCCACCGCCGCCCAGGCGCAATCCTGGCCCACCAAGCCGGTGAAGTTCATTGTGCCCGCGGGCCAGGGGGGCACCATCGACCCCTTGTCCCGGTTCTTCGCCGACGCCTACACCAAGGCCTTCGGCCAGAGTTTCGTCGTAGAGAATCGTCCCGGCGCGCAGGGCAACGCCGGCCTCGCCGCGATCGCCAAGGCCGACCCGGACGGCTACACCGTCGGCATGGCGGCCTCGAGCATGATCGCCATCAACCCGCACCTGTACGCGACGATGCCCTACGACCCCAGGAAAGAGCTGACCGGGATCGTGCTGGTGGGCGACGTGCCCAACATCCTGGTGGTGCACCCGGAGGTGCCGGTGAAGACCATGGCCGAGTTCACCGCCTACGCCAAGGCGAACCCCAACAAGCTCAACTTCGGCTCTACCGGCAACGGCAGCTCGATGCACCTCGCGGGCGAGCTGTACAAGACGCTTACTGCAACGCAGATGACGCACATCCCGTACAAGGTGCCGGCCGACGCCACCAACGACCTCATCTCGGGCCGCACCCAGCTCATGTTCCAGCTGATGACCGGGATCCAGGGCCAGGTGAAGGCCGGGCGCGTGCGTCCGGTCGCGGTGCTTTCGGACAAGCGCTGGCCGGGCCTGCCCGAGGTGCCGACCTCCGTCGAGCAGGGCATGGGCAACCTCAAGTCCTCGGTCTGGTTCGCGGTGGTCGCGCCCAACGGCGTGCCGGCGGCGGTGGTCGAGCGCATCAACGCCGAGACCAACAAGCTGCTCGCCGACCAGGCCTTCCGCGACCGCGTCCAGGCGCTGGGCGCGGCGCCCATGGGCGGCAGCGCGGCCGACTACCGCGCGCTCTACGAGAGCGAGTTCGCGCGCTGGGCGGCGGTGGTGAAGGCCTCGGGCGCGAAGATTGACTAGCTGAAGCGGTACGCGTCCATCGCCAGGGACCCCATCTTGATCCCGGCATGGAGCCGCTCGGCGCGGTAGTTCGCGCCGGCGGCGCCCAGCGCCACAAACAATGGCAGGAATTGCTCGTCGCTGGGATGCGCCCGCACCCCGTGCGGGTTGAAGGCGCGGTAATCGACGAGCGCATCCAGGTCTCTCGCCTCGATTTTCTCCCGCACCCACTCCTGGAACTCGACGGCGTAGGGAAGCGGCCCGTCGCTGCGCCGCTCGCGCAGGTTGTGTGTCATGTGACCCGAGCCGATGATCAGGACGTCTTCGGCCGCCAGCATCGCCAGCGCCGCCAGCACGCCGTAAGCGCCGAGGTTGGAAGTGGAGGCGACCACCAGCTGCGTTACCGGCACCGTGGAAAAAATGCCGCCGCCGCCTTCGGTCTTGTCCTTCTGCGCGAACTCGGGCTGCGGGCGATCCATCACGAGATCATCGGCATGGTGCGCCCGGGCAACATCGGCAGGCAGTTGTTCGAGCGCGCGGGTGAGCTGCACAAGGAGTCGGGACTGCTCTTCCCGTACGCCCACAACGACCCTAGCGTAGGGCCTCAGGTGCACGAGCACCCGCTGATCAATCCGTTCGAGGACATCCCATACCGGCCCGGAATGGTCACCACAGTGGAAACCCGGGTTCGCTTCTTGGGCAAGGTGGGCTACCACATGGAAGATTTGCTCGAAGTGACCGAGGGGGCACCGCGATTGCTCTCCGACGCCTTCGACAACGAGGAAATCTTCGTCATCTGAGCGCCGTCACGTCGATTCGGCGGTGCGCAGCGACCGCGCGACAGGATCAGTCCACCTTCGCACCCGAGGCCTTAACGATCGGGCCCCAGCGCTTCAGCTCGTCCTGGATCATCGACGCCATCTGCTCCGGACTGCCACCGACGATTTCGTAGCCGAGGTCGGCCATGCGCTTGATGAAGTCGGGCGACCGGGTCGCCTTCTGGCCCTCGGCGTTCATGCGTGCGATGATCTCGCGCGGCGTGCCGGCCGGCATGGCGAGGCCGAACCAGGCCGTGGACTCGAAGCCGGGAACGCCTGCTTCGATCATGGTCGGTAAATCAGGCAGCACCAAAGCGCGCTTCGCGCCCGTCGTGGCGAGCGAGCGCAGCTTGCCGGCCCGGATGTGGCTGATGGCGGAAGGCACATTGTCGAACATCAGGTTCACCTGCCCGCCCACCAGGTCAATCATCGCGGGGCCGCTGCCCTTGTAGGGCACATGGGTGATGTCCAGGCCAAGCATGTGCTTGTACATCTCGCAGGACATGTGGATGGTGGAGCCGCTGCCGCTGGAGGCGCAGGTCAGCTTGCCCGGCTGCGCCCGAGCGAGCGAAGTCAGTTCGGCGACCGAGTTCGCCTTCACCGAGGGATGCAGCACCAGAACGTTGCTGAAGCCGGCCAGCACGATCACTGGCGCGAGGTCCTTGTTCGGATCGTAGTTGAGCTTGCTGTAGAGGAACGGCGTGATGCCGTGCAAGCTGCTGGCGGACATCAACATGGTGTAGCCGTCGGGGGCGGCGCGGGCCGCCATCTCGGAGCCGAGATTGCCGCCCGCGCCCGCGCGGTTGTCGACGGTGACGGCCTGGCCCAGCGTCCTGGTCAGTTCGATCGCCGCGGCGCGGGCGATGATGTCGGTGGCCCCGCCTGGTGCATAGGGAACAATGAGCCGGACGGGCTTGGTCGGATAGGTCTGCGCGACGGCGTGGGCACTGCCCAGCACAAGGATCGCGGCCAGCAGCGTACGGCAAAAGTGCGTCATGGTTCCATCCTCTTTTCTAGCGGCCAGGCCGCAGGATACGCCAGGCCGGAGGTGTCGATGCGGGTGCCGGCGAATGTGGGCACCGGAAGCTCGGCCGACGGTGGACCCGGGCGGTCCGATGCTTCCATCAGGACGTGCTTTCCTGCGCCGATCACCGGCACGAGGAAGGACGCCCACCGGTAACTGGGAACGCCGGCCGCGGCCGGCAGGTGGCGTTGCACCATTGCCGCCGCGGATTCGTCCAGATCTGCGGGCGCCGGTTCGACCAGCGTCATGCGGATCACGGCTGGAACGGAAAGGTGCTCGCCTGTCCGTGCGACTTCCGCCAGCACCGACGCGACGACGTCGCGGCGATGCGGGACCATGCGCCGCGTGGTCTCGTCCTGGCGCAGCTTCAATTGGCCCGGGCTAGGATCGAGGAACGTGCGCACGTCGTCGGCGCCGAACAGCGCAAGATAGCGTCCGGTGCCGTCGGCATAGTGCGCCGCCCAGGTGTAGCCGGGGCGTGCGCGCTTGTCCGGAATATGCTCGCCGTGGAACCAGGCGAGGTACGCCGAGTCGTCCTCACCGTCGAGGGTGTAGCGGATGGTCCAAATGGTGCGCGCCATGGCTGGGCCTAGGCGGCGGTCCGGCGCAACACACGCCCGGGCCGCTCGCCGGTGGCCTTGCCGTCGCGCCACGTAATGCGCCCGTTGACGACCACCGCCTCGATACCCTTCGCCGGCTGGATTGGCCTCGCGAAAGTGGCCGCTTCGTTCACCGTGCCGGCGTCGAACACGCACAGGTCAGCAAAGTTCCCCGTCTTCAGCACGCCGCGGCCTTCCAGTCCGAAGGTTTTCGCGGTGAGGCCGGTCATCTTGTAGACCGCAGTCTCTAGAGGAAAAAGGCCCAGGTTGCGGGAATAGTGTCCCAGGACTCTCGGGAAGGTGCCCCACAGGCGCGGATGCGGCGCTGCGTCGTGCGGCAGTCCGTCGGAACCCACCATGCTGTGCTCGAACGAGAGGACGCGCTGCACGTCATTCTCGTCCATGGAAAAGTAGATCGCGCCGGCGGGGAGCAATTTATGCACCGCGTCTTCCTTGTCGAGGCCCATCTTCGCCGCCACCTCTTCGAGGTCCATGCCGTTGAACTCCGGATGGGGCTTGGACCAGGTGACCAGCACTTTCATCGCCGGCCACGTGCGGCTCCAGGACAGGATCGTGGAGGAGGCGCAGTATGGATAGCAATCCAAGCCGATCTTCTGGTCCTTCATCCGCTCGGCGATGAAGGGCAGCGTTTCCTTCATGCGGCCGAAGTTGGGCCTACCCGCAACCTTGTGGTGCGACACCACGACGGGAACGTCCAGCGCCTTGCCGATGCGGAAGGTCTCCTCGAGCGAATCCATGATCCGGTCGCCCTCGTCGCGCATATGCGTGCAGTACAGGGCCTGGCGCGCGGTGAGCGGGCGGCAGACCTCGATCACTTCCTCGGTGGTCGCTGCGCGCGCCGGCTCGTAGTACAGGCCGGTCGAGCAGCCGATGGCGCCGGCGTCCAGCGCTTCGGACACCATCGCGCGCATGCGTTCGATTTCCGCGGTGCTGGCGGTGTGCTCGAGCGTGTCCATGACCGCAACGCGCAAGGTGGAATGCCCCACCAGCAGCGCGCCGTTGGTCGCCGCGGGCTTTGCTTCCAGTTCCTCGACGAAGGCGCGAAAGCTGGGGTAACGATAAGCACCGGTGTCGCCGATCAGATCCAGCGGCGGCGGCGCGGCGCGCTCGCCGAGCACCAGCGGCGCGAGGGACACCCCGCAATTGCCCGCGATCACCGTGGTCACGCCCTGACTTGCCTTGGGCGCCATCTCCGGGGCCGAAAGCATCAGCCGGTCGTCGTGGGTGTGGGCGTCGATGAAGCCGGGGGCGAGGATCTTGCCCGAGGCGTCGAGTTCGCGTTCCGCCCGGTCGCCGGAGAGGTCGCCGATGGCGGCGATGCGCTCGCCGCGCACGCCGAGATCAGCGCGAAAGCGCGCCGCGCGGGTGCCGTCGACGACGGTGCCGTCGCGGATGATCAGGTCGTAGTGTTCACTCACGTGTGTCCCGGACTCTACCAGCCGCCGAAGCGCGGCCAGGTCGCGCGCAGCTCGCGCGAACCCTCAACAACGTGGTAGCGGTCGTGCTGCGCGCCAGTGGCGCAGGCGTGGTTGGGCAGGATGCGCAGGCGCGCGCCTACGGGAAGATTGGGTGGCGACCCCCCGCCGCGCCGCGCGACAATCCCGTGCTCCTGGTTGGCCTCTGTGACGATGAGGTCCTCGATCGGCGCGCCGTCCAGGTCGCAGACCACGCCGTAGCCCTGGTCCACGCGCTGGCGCGCGGTGCCGCGGTCGCGCGACATCGCCATCCAGCCCGCGTCCACCAGGATCCAGCCCTTGTCAGCGCGGTGGCCGATCACCGTCGCCAGCACCGACAGGGCGAGGTCCTCCTGGCGGCAGACGTCGATGCCCGCCATGACGAGGTCGAAGAACACGAACACGCCGGCACGCACTTCGGTAGCGCCCGCGAGGTCGCGGGCGAAATGCGCGGTCGGTGTCGAGCCGATGCTGACCGTTGGGGCCGCAAATCCCGCGTGGCGAAGCGCTTGCGCAGCCGCCACCGCACCGGCGCGTTCCTGCTCGGCGATGGCTTCAATCTCGGCGGTGCTGGCACTGTTGTAGGACCCGCCGGCGTGAGTGAGCACGCCCGCCGCGGTGCAGTCCGCCCTCTCCAGCGCTTGTGCGATGGCGCGCAACTGCGCGTCGTCGCCCGGTTTCACTCCAGCGCGGTGGCCGTCGGTGTCGATTTCAATCAATACCGGAAAGCCTGAGATTCCCTGCGCCGCCTCAACGCTGTCCACCAGCAGCGTCAGCCTCGCGCCGCGCGTCGCCAGCGCCTGTGCGCGCGCAAGTTTGTGGCGCTCGAAACCCACCGCGTACAGGATATCGCGGTAGCCGGCCTCGAAGAACTGCTCGGCCTCCCTAAGCGTGGACACCGTGATCGGCGCTTGTTCGCCGCCCAGGACCAGCGTCGCAACTTCGGCGCATTTCGCCGTTTTCACGTGCAGGCGTAGCGGTACCCCGAGCGTAGCGAGATGCGCTTTCAGCCGCGCCGCATTCGCCGCCACCTTGGCGCGATCCATGACGAGGGCGGGCGTGTCGAGGTCGTCTAGCGTGGTCATGGTCAGTCCTGGAGGAGGGGGAGTAGTTCGCGCAGGGTGTGGCGCTCGGCGAAGGGTGCCGGTGCGTGCGGCGGCTTCGCGATACTGGCGCGGTTGTGCCACAGCGTTTGCATCCCGACCGCCGCGGTGCCGATGAGGTCAAATCCGGAGCCGGCGACGAAGGTGACGCAGTCGGGGTGCAGGCCGAGTTCGGCGAGGGCGAGGCGGTAGGGGACGGGATTCGGCTTATAGAATCCGGCGCGCTCGGAGGTCACCACGACGTCAAATGGAACGCCGATGGCTGCCGCTGCGCGGCGTCCGAGTCGTTCCGAACAGTTGGTCACGACGCCGAGCCGGTACTTAGTCGCCAGCGCAGCAAGAAACTCGCGCGCATCGTCCCAGGGTTTCAGTTCATCCCAGATGGACTCCAGCGTGTCGGCATGCGCGGCGGTGAGGCCCGTCGCATCCGCTGCTTCGCGAACCAGCGTTTCGTATGGCCGGTATGCGCCGCAGCCGTAAGTGAGCTCAAGGTAGGCCGCACGCCATCGGCGGCCAACGTCGCGACTGCCCGCGGCGCGGTCCCATAAAGTCCAAGAATCCAGCAGTGCAGTGAGGAGATCAAACAGGACAGCTTCGCGGGTGGCCATGCATGAATTATGCGGCAGGGCACAGGGCCGCTACGCCTGCCGGGCCCAATGTGCACGATCGTACACATTGGGGCTGCCTGCTAGGTCGATGCCGCAGCCGCTCCCGCGCTCCAGCCCGCGATCCTGCCGAACACCGAGCCGTTCGTTAGCCCTGTCCCGCCGGGATAGTTGAACCAGAAGATCCCGCCCACGAGCTCGCCCGCGGCATAGAGCCCCGGAATCGGCGGGCCGTCGGAGGACAGCACCTGTGCCTCGGTGTTGATCTTTAATCCGCCGAAGGTGAAGGTGACGCCGCAGGTGACGGCGTAGGCTTCGAAGGGCGGGGTGTCCAGGGTGTTGGCCCAGTTCGACTTCGGGATCTCCAGGCCCTTTGTGCCGCGCCCGTCCTTCACGTTCGGGTTGAACGGCACCGTGGTGTCCACGGCCGCGTTGTAGCGCTTGAGTTCTTCGAGCGCCGCAGCGTGGTTGGTGTCCTCGAGTTTCGACACCAGTTCCTCGAGGGTGTTGCCGACCCGCTTGGTCACCTGCCGAATTTTGTATTCGTCGCGCAGTTGCGCCTTCACCTTGGCGTCGAATATCTGCCACGCGAACTGCCCGGGCTGCGACAGGATCACGCGCCCGTACTTGGCGTAGGTGTAGTTCCTGAAGTCCGCGCCCTCGTCGACGAAACGGCGGCCTTCGGCATTAATGTAAACGCCCCAGGGGTAGGAGTGCTTCTGAAACTGGTCGCCCACCGCAAGGTCGCCGAACTCCGGGGCGTTGCGCTCCCAGGCCACCGCATGGCAGCCGGACCAGTTACCGGTGGGGGCCGCCCCTGCGTCGAGGGCCATGCGAATGCCGTCGCCGGTGTTGAAGCGGGTGCCGCGCACCTTGGCCAGTTCCCAGCCCGCCCCCAGATAGCGCGTGCGCATCTCGGGGCTGGACTGGAAGCCGCCGGCGGCGAGCACCACGGCCTTGGCCTGCACGGTCTTCGTCTTGCCCTGGTGGCGCACCACAACGCCCTTGGCGCCGTCATCGTCGATGACGAGCGACTGCGCGCGCGCCTCGAACCAGACTTCGATGCTGTTCTTCTTTGCAATCGTGGTCAGGGATTCCACCAGGCCGGGGCCGCCGCCGATGGCCTCCACCGTCAGGCCGCCCCAGAACTTGAAGCGGCCGTTGATGTTGAACGCCTGCCGGCCCCAGGCGGCGGTGAAGCGCACACCCTTCTCACGCATCCAGGTCACGGTCTCCAGGCTTTTCTTGACCAGGATCTCGGTCAGGTCCGGGTCGCAGCGGTACTCGGTAACTCGCGCCATGTCGTCGAGGAACTGGTCCTCGGTGTAGGTGCCAAAGTCGGTGCGTGCGATTTCCTCCGGCGAGAGGTCTGGCATCACCTTCTTCAGGTCCTCCACCCCGGCGTAGGCCACGCGCATCAGGCCTGCCGTAAAGCGCGAATTGCCGCCGGCGCCCTCTTCCGGCGAGCGCTCCAGCACCAGCACCTTCGACACCTTCTCGCGCGCGGCCAGCGCCGCGCAGAACGCGGCGTTGCCGGCGCCGATCACCACGACGTCGTACTGCATCAATCGGCCTTGATGCCCGCGGTGCGCACGACCTTGCTCCAGCGGTCCTGCTCGCGCTTGATGAACGCGGCGTACTCCGCCGCCGTCGAGCCAACCGCCTCGGCGTCGTCGGCAGCGAAGCGCTCGGCCACTCGCGGGCTCTTCGCCGCCTTGGCGGCTTCTTCAGCCAGGCGCCTGATGATGGCCTCTGAGGTCTTTCCCGGCGCATTGAGGCCGTACCACTGCGAGTGCTCGAACCCAGCGTAGCCCTGCTCGGCCACCGTCGCCACTTCGGGCATGGTGGGCAAGCGTTTCGTGCCGGCCGCCGCGATGACGCGCAGCTTGCCGCTCTTCACGTGCGGCATCAGCGGCGGGGTGCCCGCGGCGGCGGCCTGCGTGCGGCCGACGATCAGGTCGGCGACGTTGGGGCCGGTGCCCTTGTACGGTACGTGCTGAATGTCCAGGCTCGCCACCTGCTTCAGGTATTCCATGGCGAGGTGCCCGGCCGAGCCGTTGCCCGCGCTGCCGTAGAAGAGCTTGCCAGGCTGCGCCTTCGCCAGCGCGACGAACTCTCGCAGGTCCTTCGCCGGGACGCTCTCGTGCACCACGAAGATGGAGGGCACCAGCGCGAGCAGCGACACCGCGGCGAAATCGGCGTTGGTGTCGAACGGCAGTTTCGAGTACATGAACGGGTTCACCGCCAGCGTGCCGATGTGGCCGATGATCAGCGTGTAGCCGTCGGGATCGGCGCGCGCCACCTCCTGCATCGCGAGGTTGCCGCCGGCGCCGCCCTTGTTGTCGACGATGATGTTCTGGCCCAGGCCCTTCTCCATTTCCGCAGCAATCGAGCGCGCGACGATGGAGGAACTGCCGCCCGGAGCGAACGGGACGACGAGGCGGATGGGCTTGGTGGGGTAGGTCTGGGCGTGCGCGGCGAGCGCGAGCATGCACGACAACAAGACAATCAGGCGTTTGATGGTGTTCCTTTCTAGAACTGGTATTTGCGCAGCCCGCCGTCCAC
>SXNB01000101.1 GCA_005777205.1 Burkholderiales bacterium
CATGACCTGCGCGTCGCCGCGCAGGTGTGCGACCGGGTCGCGGTCATGTCCAAGGGCAAGGTCGTCGAGTACGGCGAAGCCAACGAAGTCTTCCTGCGGCCGACACACGAATACACCAGGGCCCTCTTTGCGGCGGCGCCCGGGCGTGATTTCGTGTTTGGCGGCAGCTAGGCGATGCCGGGTTCGCTCAAGGTCGTTCCCACCGGGTCGGACGGCGCGCGGATCGAGGGGATTGACCTGCGGACCGCAGCCACCGCAGAAATCGATGTGGTCATGCAGGCCTGGTACCACCACGACGTACAGATTTTTCTCGGGCAGCAGCTGTCCGACGAGCATCTGCTCGCCCTTACCCGCCGGTTCGGCGCGCTCGGCGACGGCGAGGCGCTCTGGCACACCGACATCAGCTACGCCGCGCTGCCGCCGGATGCATCTATGCTGTTTGCGCTGGAAATTCCGGCGACCGGCGCCGACACCTGCTTCGCCAGCATGAAGGCCGCGCTCGAGAAGGTCCCGGTGCCGTTGCGCATGCGCATCGCGACGCTGGACATCAAGCCCGACGGCACCTACGACTCGGGCGGTAACCTGCGCAAGGGCGACGCGCTGTCGACCGACCCGCGCAGCTCCACCGGCACGCCCCATCCGATCGTGATCGAGCATCCGGTCTCCGGGGACCGTGCGCTGTACCTCGGCTGGCGCCGCAACGCCTACGTGATGGGCCTCGAGCCAGACGAGTCCGAGCGCCTGCTCGACCAGCTGTGGCGCTGTGTCGATGCGTCGGTCTACCTGCACCGATGGACGCTTGGCGACCTGGTGCTGTGGGACAACCGCACCACCATGCACCGGCGCGATCCGTTCGACCCGCGCTCGCGCCGGGTGATGCACCGAACCCAGATCAAGGGCACCAGCCCACCGCGGCGGGCACAAAGCGTGGCCTGACGCCGGGCCGGAGCACCCTGATGTTCACGATCCATTCCGCCCGCCGCATTCTCACGATGAATTCGTCGCGTCCCGAGACCACGCACGTCGCGGTGCGCGAGGGGCGCATCCTCGGCACGGGTTCCCTGGAGGAACTCTCTGGCTGGGGCAAGCACGAACTCGACGAACGCTTCGCGGACAAGGTGCTGATGCCCGGCCTGGTCGAGGGCCACAGCCACGCCATGGAAGGCAGCTTCTGGCGCTATGTCTACGTCGGCTACTTCGACCGCATGGACCCCGACGGCAAGGTCTGGACGGGGGCAAGCTCGATCGACGCGGTGATCGATCGACTGCGTGACGCGGCCTCGAAGCTGGCCGGCGACGCCGCACCACTGTCGGCCTGGTCGCTGGACCCGATCTACTTCGGCAACCGCCGCGTTGTCCGCGAAGACCTGGACCGGGCCTCCGCCACGCGGCCGGTCGGCGTGCTGCACGCGAGCGGACACATCCTAAACGTGAACACCAAGGCGCTGGAACTCGCCGGCCTGCTGCGCAAGGGCATCAACCACCCCGGCATCCCGCTCGGCGCCGACGGCCTGCCGACAGGCGAGCTGAAGGGCCCGGACCCGATGATGATGGCGAGCCCGTACGTCGGCTTCGACCGGGAGGTGCTCGCCTGCGACGAGCTGGGCCTGCGCTATTTCGGCCGGCTTTGCGTGCGCAAGGGCGTGACCACCGCCGCGGACCTCGCCAACCTGCTGCCGCAGGATGCGGTGGCGATGATGCTGCGCGTCACCAGCGAGAGCGATTTTCCTGCGCGCATCGTGTCCCTGCTGCGCCTGCAGCTGCTGTCGGGCCAGGCGCTCATCGACCGCGCGCTCGAGTTGCGGGCGATGAGCAGCGATCGCCTGCGCCTGGGCATCGTCAAGCTCGTCGCCGACGGCTCGATCCAGGGCTTCTCGGCACGGCTGCGCTGGCCGGGCTACTACAACGGTGCGCCCAACGGCCTGTGGTACGTGCCGCTGGAGACGCTGCGCGAGGCGTTCCGCCTGGCGCTGGCGCGGGGCGTGCAGATCCACACCCACACCAACGGCGACGAGGCCACCGAACTCGTGCTCGATTGCATAGAGGCGGCGCTGCAGGCGCATCCGGCCCGCGATCACCGGTTCACGCTGCAGCATTGCCAGCTCGCAGACGCCGCGCAGTTCCGCCGCATGCGGGCGCTCGGCCTGTGCGTGAACCTGTTCCCCAACCACCACTACTACTGGGGCGACCAGCACTATGCAATAACGGTGGGACCAGAGCGCGCTGAGCGCATGAACGCCTGCGCCACTGCGCTCGCCTCCGGCGTGCCTTTCGCGATTCACTCGGATGCGCCGGTCACGCCATTGGGGCCCCTGTTCACCGCCTGGTGTGCCGTAAACCGGCGCACCGCGACTGGCCGGCTGCTTGGCGCCCACGAGCGCATTGGCGTCGCTGATGCGCTGCGCACCATCACGCTCGGTGCCGCGTACACCTTGAAGCTCGATGGCGAGGTCGGTTCGATTGAATGCGGCAAGCGGGCGGATTTCGCGGTGCTGGAGGATGATCCCCTGGAGATCGGCGCCGAGCGCCTGAAGGACGTGCGCATCTGGGGCACGGTGCAGGGCGGGCGCCTGTTTCCTGCCACTCCGTCCAGCCAGGCTTGAGCACGCGCATCCCGGTGACGGTCATCGGCGGCTACCTGGGCGCCGGCAAGACCACGTTGATCAATCACATGCTGCGCCATGCTGGCGGTCGCCGCCTCGCGGTGCTGGTCAACGATTTTGGCGCGCTGCCGATCGACGCCGACCTGATCGAGGCGCAGGAGGGCAGCACGATCTCCATTTCCGGGGGATGCGTGTGCTGCAGCTTCGGCAGCGACCTGGTCGCCGCGCTGCGGGGAATCGTGGCGCTCGACCCGCCGCCTGGCCATCTGCTCATCGAAGCCAGCGGCGTTGCCCTGCCGGCGGCGATTTCCGCCACGGCGAGCCTGGTCCGGGGCCTCGCGAACGAAGGCATCGTCGTCCTGGCCGACGCGGAGACCGTGCGCGAGCGCGCCGGCGACCGCTACCTCGGCGACACCATCGAGCGCCAGCTCCGCGATGCAGGCCTCATCCTGCTCAGCAAGCCGGACTTGGCGAACGCGGACGCACTTGCCGCGACACGGGCCTGGCTGGAGCAGTTCGCGCCGGTGATCGACTCGCCGCGCGGCCAGGTTCCCCTGGAGGTCGCCCTGGGGCCGGCCCTTGGCCGGTCACGGCCGGTCATCGCCAGTCCGCCCGCGCACCCGGCCTACGAAACCGTCGAGTATGGGGACCTCCCCGCGCTCGACCTGGAGCGACTCTGCACCGTACTGACCGACCCCGCGGCCGGCGTCCTGCGCGCCAAGGGCATCGTGCGCGATCCATCCGGCGCGATGCAGGCGGTCCAGACCGTCGGCAGGCGCGCCGAGATCTACAGCGCCACCGCCGGAGGTCCTGGCCGCCTGGTCTGCATTGGCATCGCCGGCCGACTCGATCGCAGTGCCATTGAACGTGCCATCGCGCCCCGTCAATTTCGTTGCGGCTCCGCGTAAACTGCGGTCGATGGATTGCTTGAGTGCAGACGCGATTCGCGTACCCGGCCTGCCGGCGCGGGTGGTCGCACGCTGCGGCTCGACCAACGCGGTGCTGTTGGAGGAAAAGGCTCCCGGGCCGCTCCTGCTCGCTGCCGAGGCGCAGAGCGCCGGCC
>SXNB01000102.1 GCA_005777205.1 Burkholderiales bacterium
GGCGATGGTCGCCACCGGGCCGACACCGGGCAGCACCCCGATCAACGTGCCCAGCACCACGCCAAGCAGGCACATCATGAGGTTGAAGGGCGACAGTGCGACGCCGAAGCCAAGGGCGAGGTTCGAGAAGATTTCCATCGTCGCCCTTTAGTAGAAACTCGCCGGCCAGATCTGGAACGGCAGCGTCAAGCCGTACACGAACACCACGACCGAGAAGATGGCGAGCGCCACCGCGACGATCGCGACTTCCTTGAACTTGTATTCATGCCCGCCCAGCGCGGCGACGAACACCAGCAGCATCGTGGCCAGCACCAGGCCGAGGGGCTTGAGCAGGTAGGCGAACACCACGCCGGAGGCGACGATCAGGATCAGCGGCTTGGAATTGGGGCGGTACAGGAAGGACAGCACCGCGAGCAGCACAGAGGCGGCGAGCATGCCGTAGTCGCCGTTCTTGAACAGCACCTTGCTGCCGTAGCCCAGGGCGCCGAACACCACCACGGCGAGCACGAAATCCAGGATGCCGAAGGACATGTTGGCCTTCATCGTCTCGGGCGGCAGCTTGGAGAAGAAGCCGCGCAGGAACACGACGAAGCCCAGGATCGCCAGCAGGCCGCCCAGCATGACCGGGAAGTACGCCGGCCCCATGCGGACCGCGCTGCCCATCTGGTAGTTGAGGGTCGCGATGATGACCGCGGCCAGGCCAAAGCCCATAAACATGAGGCCGGCCAAGAAATCCTTCTCGTTCTTGATCTGCATTCCCTTCCCCCAAGGAAAAGTGCCGACTACACTTATCGATTCAAAGTGTAGCATGATGCCGAAGCGAGATTGTCGGGAGAAACGGGCCCCTTTGCCATGAATCGACGGCACTTTTGCGGTGCGGTGCGGTGCGCTGCCCGCGCTCATAAGGCGCACCGTGCTGCGCGCCGGCGTCCTTGGCGAGGTTTCCGCCTCCGGTATAGCACGCCTTCCGGCGGCGCTTGATGAACACCAGCCCCGCCTGCTCCTGCTGTGCCACGGTGGCAACGACTTCCTCCAGCGCCGCTTGAAGTCAGCAGCGGCGGGGACCAGGTGCACCCGAACGCGCGCGGCTATCGCCTCATCGCCGAGAAAATCGCCTCGCTGCTAAAAGAAGCCGGCGCGATCTGAGGCGCGCGAGGTCGGCGGGTCGATCCACGTCCCAGAGGGTGCGCAGTTCCCGCAGCGACCAGCCGAGGCGCTCGACGCGCACCCACGTCTCTGCCAGCACTTCCCGCCCACCCCAGCTGATTCCGTCGAACAGTTCCGGCGACGCGCGCCGCAGCCCGATGAGCGGGTAGCCGCCATCTTCTGCCGGCGCGAGGACGACGTCGGCGCCTGCGCGCAGCGCGGCGAACGCGGCGCGGATGTCCGACGGGCGCAGCGCGGGGCAGTCCGAACCGATCAGCACCGCCGCATCCGCGCGCCGCAGCGCGCCCTGGAGCGCGCCGTGCATGCGCGCGCCAAGGTCGCCGCTGGCCTGCGTCCTCAGGCATATGCCGTGCCGCCGCGCCAGCACCCTGAACAGCGGATGGCCGGAATGCGGCGCGCAGTGCAGCTCCACGGCCCCACAGCGCGCCGCTCGCGCCGTAGCCACTGCACGCGCCAGCAGTTGCGCGTGCAGGATGGCCGCGCCTGCGGCGCCCAGCGCGGATACCAGCCGCGTCTTGACTCGGCCCGGCCGCGGCGCCCGCGCGAACACGATCAGCACGGTGTCAGCCGCTGCGCGCGTAGCGGCGCGCCAGCTCTTCCGGGTCCGCGCCCAGCGCATAGGCGAGCCGCAGCCGCCACATGTGCACGATCGTGCACATCGCACCCCGCTCGTCCCAGCGTCGGCCGGAGGTCACCACCTTCGCGCGCAGGCAGGCGGGCCTGCCAAGGCGCTTCATCGCCTTGCTGAAGGCGATGTCCTCCATCAGCGCAATCTCGGGAAAACCGGTGAAATCGCCGCGGCGCACGAAGATCGCCTGGTCGCCGGTGGCGATGCCCGTCAGGCGCGAGCGCCCGTTCATGAAGAACGCAACCATCCCCAGTAGCGGCGAGCGACCCTCGATGCGCACATCAAAGCGACCCCAGCAGCGTGCGTCGAGCGCCACCTGAACCAGGCCGTCGGCCTCCCTGGGCAGTCGCGTATCGGCATGCAGGAACAGCAGCGCATCGCCACTGGCGGCCGCGGCGCCAGCGTTCATCTGCCTCGCGCGGCCGCGGGGCGCGGCGATCACCTTGTCCACGAGCGGCGCAGCGATCGACGCGGTACCGTCCGTACTGCTGCCGTCGGCCAGGATCACCTCGTGGCCGCGCTCGCGCAGGGGCGCGAGCGCCGCCAGCGTCGCGGCGATGCCGGCAGCTTCGTCCAGTACCGGGACGATGATCGAGAGCTTCACTTCCCGGCGTCGTTGATGGACCAGTCATAGTCGAGGAACGAGATCGGCGCCTTGCCCTCCGCGACCCGCTTCTGCTGCGCCGAATCGTCGCTGAGCAGCTTGGCGTATTTCGCGAAATACTGCTCCCGCGACTTGATGCCCTGGTAGCCGCTCTCCCAGTCTTCCTTGAACCAGTCGAAGATCTTCGACACCTCCAACCGGCCCTGCGCGCCGACCCGGTTGCGCGAGCGATCCGAAAGGAACCGCACCGCCTGCTCCTCCAGCTGCGCCTCGAGACGCTCGGCGACGAAGGCCTCCTCGCGCAGCATCGGGCAGCCGATGGAGGCGCAGTTGACCGCAAAATGCACGCGCGGCTCGTCGTAGCTGCCGGGCTTGCGCAAGATCTCGTGCTCGATCTGGTCCAGGTAGGACTCGCGCCCCAGCAGGCGGAAGAACTTGCGCTTCCAGCGATTGTTAAACAGGTCGCTGCCGATGTCCTTGATGGACTTCACCGGGTAGTGCTCGAGTATCAGCTCGACGGTAAACGCGTTGTAGGCGTTGATCAAGAGCGCCATTCGCTGCGGCCTGGGCCAGCCCTGGAACTCGGCCTCGGTCACGGCCGAAAGGGCGCCCAAGTAGGCCTTGAGCGCGCCGCGGTCCCTGGCGAATTCGGCGTAGCGGACTTGCGAAGCATGCTTCCCGGACAGCAGGACGACGTGCTTCTTCAGTAGCGCATCCCAGGCCTTGTGCGCATGGTCGAAGCCCTGCGCCACTGCGTTGCTGGCGCAAAACGCAAACAACACGAGGATCCATTTCATGCTCAGCTCCTCCTCCAGGCGTGAAATTTCTCGACCTGGCGCAGCAGCCCCTGCGGCGCGTGCGCCTTTTTCCAGACCCCGGCGGCGTACTTGTTGGCCTCCGCCAGCGTTGGATTGATGTGGATGGTGCCCAGGATCTTGTTCAGGCCGAAGTCGTGGCGCATGGCGGCGACGAACTCGGCGATCAGGTCGCCCGCGTGCTCGCCGGCGATGGTAACCCCGAGGATGCGGTCCTTGCCCGGCACGGTGAGTACCTTCACCAGCCCGTGCGCCGACTCGTCCACGATGGCGCGATCGAGGTCGCCGATTCCATACACGGTGACTTCGTACGGGATGCCTTTTTCCTTCGCTTCCGTTTCGTTCAAGCCGACCCGCGCCACCTCGGGGTCGGTGAAGGTCGCCCACGGAATCACGGAATAGTCGACACGGAACTTCTTCACGCTGCCGAACAGCGCATTCACCGCCGCATACCAGGCCTGGTGCGCCGCGGTATGGGTGAACTGGAATGGCCCGACGACATCGCCGCAGGCGAAGATATTGGGATAGATCGTCTGCAGGAACTCGTTGGTCTCGACCGTGCGCGCCTTCGTGGTCGGGATGCCGAGTTCCTCCAGGCCGTAGCCGGTGGTGTTGGCAACCCGACCTACGGCGCACAGCACCTCGTCAAACGGGATACGGACGTCCACCCCCGCATGCTCGCAGACGAGGACCTTCTCGCCGCCCTCGACTAGGAACTGCTTCGCCTTGTGGCCGACGCGAACGTCCACGCCTTCGGCGGTGAACTTCTTCATCACCAAGTCCGAGACCTCGGGGTCCTCGCGCACCAGCAGCCGCGGCATCATCTCCACCTGCGTCACCTTCGAGCCCAAGCGCGAGAACGCCTGCGCCAGCTCGGAGCCGATCGGACCGCCGCCCAGTATCACCAGCCGCGGCGGCAGCTTGCGCAGGCCCCACACGGTATCCGAGGTGAGGCAGCCCATGTCCGCGAGGCCCGGAATCGGCGGCACGAACGGACGTGCGCCGGCCGCGATCACGATCGAGCGCGCGGTCAGGCGCTGCGTCGCGCCGGACGCGGTCTTCACCTCTACCTCCCATGGCGTGACGATGCGCGCCTCGCCCTCGACGCACTCCACCCCCAGCCCGCCGTAGCGCTCGGCTGAATCATGCGGCCCGATGTCCCGGATCACGCGCTGCACCCGTTCCATCACTTCGGAGAAGTCGATTTCCGCCGTCGCGGCCCGAATGCCGTACTTCTTCGACTCGCGGATCTGCGACAGCAGCTTCGCGGTCTTGATGAGCGCCTTGGACGGGACGCAGCCGGTATTCAGGCATTCCCCGCCCATGCGGTGCTTCTCCACCAGCGTCACCTTCGCCTTCAACGCCGCGGCGATGTAGGCGCTCACCAGGCCCGCCGAGCCAGCGCCGATGACGACCATGTTGCGGTCGAAGCGCGCCGGCCGCCACGCCGCCCACGGCGCGTAGACGCGCCGCGCCTTGACCGCGTCGACGATCCGCTTCGCAATCAGCGGGAACAGCCCGAGCAGCA
>SXNB01000103.1 GCA_005777205.1 Burkholderiales bacterium
GCCATGGCACTGGTGAAAAAAGGCATCAAGCAGCTCATCGCCGAGGCGGAGGCGCGCTCGAAAAGCATCTCCGTCGAGGACTCGAAGAAACGCGTGGGCGACCCCGGCACGCTGTTCGTGGACCTGCGCGACGTGCGGGAACTGGAGCGCGACGGCATGATCCCGGGGGCCTTCCACGCGCCGCGCGGCATGCTGGAGTTCTGGGTCGACCCGGACAGCCCCTACTACAAGCCGGTGTTCGCCGAAGGCAAGACCTTCATCCTGTACTGCCAGGCGGATTGGCGCGGCACGCTGGCCGCCGCCACGCTCGCAGACATGGGCGTGCAGAACGTGCTGCACATGGAAGGCGGCTTCGGGGAATGGAAGAAGGCGGGTGGCCCGACCGCTGAACGTCCGCACAAGACATCCGCCTGAACGGCCAGGAGTGGTCGAACTCTCTTGTTACTACAGCCTGTCCTCGCCCTGGGCCTACCTTGGCGGGCCGCAGCTCTCGCAGATCGTGCAGCGCCACCAGGTCCGGCTGGTGCTCAAGCCCTATGACTTCCAGGATGTGGCGCCGAGGAACGGCGGCGTCCCGCTGCTCACCCGACCCGATGCCCGCCGCAGCTACCATGCACTGGAACTCGACCGCTGGCGCCAGCACCTAGGGATGCCCCTCAACCTGCAGCCGAAGCACTACCCGAAGGATGGCAAGCCGCCGGGTTGGAACAAACCCGCGGGATGGATGGTGATCGCGGCGCAGGCGCGCGGGCTGGACGCGCCGCGCCTGTCGCACGCGCTGCTGCGCGCGCTTTGGGCGGAGGAGCGCGATACCGCCAACGTGGATGTGCGCCGCGCGATCGCGGACAAGAACGGCCTGCCGGGCGAGGAGCTGGTGGCCGCGGAGCGCAGCGCGCCGGTGCAGAAGCTCTACAAGGCCTATAGCGAGGAGGCCGAGCGCCTGGGCGTGTTCGGCGCGCCGACCTACGTCCTCGAGGGCGAGCGCTTCTGGGGGCAGGACCGGCTCCTGTTTCTCGACCGTGCGCTGGAGGCGATGGAGAAATGATCGCCGTGACGCCCGCGCGTCGCCGCGACATGATCCTGCTGCTGGTGCTCTCGGGCATCATCATTTCCGTCTGCATGGGCCTGCGCCAGAGCCTTGGCCTGTTCATGTTGCCGATGACGGTAGACGCAGGCATCTCGGCAGCCACCTTCGGCTTCGCCATCGCGCTGCAGAACATCGTCTGGGGCATCAGCCAGCCTTTCGTCGGCGCGCTCGCCGACAAGTACGGCCCGCGACCCATCCTGATCTCGACCGCGATCGCCTACGCGGCGGGCATGGCGATGATGGCGTTTTCGCGCGGCGAGCTGATGCTGAATGTTGCCGGGTTCCTGCTGGGCGTCGGCACCGCCGGCACCGCGTTCGGCGTGCTGATGGGCGTGGTGGCGCGCGCCTCGCCTCCGGAGAAGCGCAGCCAGACGGTGGGGCTGGTGGCGGCCTCGGGGTCGCTGGGTACGATGCTGCTTGCGCCCATCGGCCAGTCGCTCATCGATGGTTTTGGCTGGCAGGCGGCGATGCTGGTGTTCGCGGTGATCGCCAGTTCCATGGCGGCGTTCGCGCTTCCCATCCGCGGCCTCGCGGTGCGCTTAGACGCCGAGCCGGTCGCAGCCACCGCGGCGACGCAGCCTCTGGGCGAGGCGCTGCGCGAGGCCATGGGGCACCGGGGGTACCTGTTCATGACGCTCGCGTTCTTCGCGTGTGGTTTCCAGCTCGTCTTCATCACCACCCACCTGCCGGCGTACCTGCAGCTGTGCGGCGTGGCGCCCGGGGTGAGCGCGACCGCGCTGGGCCTGATCGGTCTATTCAACACCATCGGCACCTACATTTTCGGCCTGCTCGGTGCCCGCTACAGCCAGAAGCGGCTGCTGGCCGGGATCTACCTGTTTCGCACCCTGTTCATCATCGGCTTCCTGCTCGTGCCCATCAGCGCCACCAGCACGCTGGTGTTCGCCGCCGCCATGGGCATGTTGTGGCTCGGCGTGTCGCCGCTGGTCACCGGCATTATCTCGCGCGTCTTCGGCCTGACGCACTTCGGCACGCTCTACGGCGTGGTGTTCTTCAGCCACCAGTTGGGCTCGTTCTTCGGCGCCTGGATGGGCGGCCTGGTGTTCGCCCGCACCGGAAGCTACGACTTTGCCTGGGGCGCGCTCATCGCCATCGGCCTCACGGCCTTCACGCTACAGTGGCTGATGGACGACCGGCCGCCGGCGGAACTGCGCCGGGCGGGTGGCCTGCATCCCGCCGCAGCGTGACCGGCGCTGATCTCGAAAGGTAAAATACGTCCATGGACATGAGCGCACAGGAAATCCAGGAGTTCTGGCACGGCTTCTGCGAACGCCAGAAGGTGCCCCCGGCATTGCGTGCCGAGGGCGACAAGGAAATTGCTGCCGATCCGGAATTCTGGGCCGACCACACCATGTGGGATCTGGTGGAAAAGCTGAAGGCGAAGAAGTCCTAGAGAAGGTCCGGGTTCCTCTTTCCCAGGCGCCCTCCGGCCGGCCGCGATTGCTTAGCGACGCGCCATGTCTGGCGCGAGCGGACGAAGTCTTTGCTATATTAAAGCCTTCCAACCACTGAAAGGAGGTGATCCAGTGCGAGATACCAGAGGCACGATCGGCGTGAGGTGCTCCAGGACCGGATCATTTCTGCAGTCAGGGAGCATCTCTGGCTAAAGCGCCGGGAATGCCGTAGCTGTACCGCAACACCGGCCCCGGGCCGCGCGAGCGACCCGGGGCTTTTTTTCGCGCGCGCCAAATGAAAAGGCCCGGTCGCCCGGGCCTTTTCGACACTGTTTCAACCTTCGGTCAGAGCGGCTTGATGTTCGTCGCCTGCTCGCCCTTGGGGCCGGTGGTGACATCGAAGGTCACCTTCTGGGCTTCCTTCAGGCTCTTGAAGCCCGAGCCCTGAATCGCGGAGAAATGCGCGAACAGATCCTTGCCGCCGCCATCGGGAGTGATGAAACCGTAGCCCTTGGCGACGTTGAACCACTTGACGGTACCGGTTGCCATGATCGATTGCCTCTCGATTAATGATTGGAAAACGGGCTTTCGCCCACTTGCCGGAGGAGCCAAGAAGGTAGCGCGGTACTCACTTGTGGTGGAAGGACCAGCGGAAAAGAGCTTGAAGAAGTAGTTGGATGCATCCCTACCCTTGATTACCTAGCTTGAGAACACCAGCGATAAAATTATACACAAGACCATGAAAGCAAGCGTATTTGGGGCTGGCGCGAGCGGCGGCCGGCCCTTAGCCGAGCGGCTGACCGCGGCGAGGAGGCTCCGCGCAGGGCTGCCGGTAAACTAGCGCCATGGCGCAGACCCCGGCATCCTCGGCAGCGTCCAGGGCGCGGGCGGAGACGCCCGAGCGTCGGCCGGTCTCGGAACGGTGTCGGCGTGGCGGTGTGGCGTGGAAGGTCGTGATTGCCGGCGTGATCGCTTTGGGCGGGTACTTGGTTTCGGGGGCGCGAAAAGATGCACCCCCGATCGTGGACGTGCAAGAGCGGGTTCCGGCGATGCTCCAGCTCGACCGGAATGTCGAGGGATTTGCGAAAAGGATCACCCATGAATCCAGTCGTTGACCTTCGTTCCGACACCGTGACGCGCCCCGGCGCGGCGATGCGCCGCGCCATGGCTGAAGCCGAGGTGGGCGACGACGTGTTCGGTGACGACCCGACGGTAAACCGCCTGCAGGCGCGCGCGGCGGAAATACTCGGCTTCGAGGCGGCGCTGCTGTTTCCCACAGGAACGCAGTCCAACCTCGCCGCGCTGATGACGCACTGCGGGCGCGGCGATGAGGTGATCCTCGGGCAGGAGGCGCACACCTACCGTTACGAGGCAGGGGGCGGCGCGGTGCTGGGCTCGATCCAGCCACAGCCGCTCGCTAACCGTGCCGACGGCACGCTTGACCTCGCGGAGGTTGAGGCGGCGATCAAGCCGGACGATTCGCATTACGCCCGCTCGCGGTTGCTCGGGCTGGAGAACACGATCGGCGGCCGGGCAATCCCGCGCGCGTGGTTCGACGAGGCGCTGGCGCTGGCAAAGCGCCGCGGCCTGGCGACGCATCTGGACGGTGCGCGCTTGTTCAACGCGGCGGCGAAGCTGGGGCTGGCGGCGCGCGAGGTGTGCCGCGGCTTCGACTCGGTGTCGGCCTGCCTGTCCAAAGGCCTGGGCGCACCCGCGGGCACCGTCCTTCTGGGCAGCGCGGAATTCATTGGTCGCGCGAAGCGCGCGCGCAAGATGCTGGGCGGAACCATGCGCCAGTCAGGGGTGCTCGCTGCCGCGGGCCTGTACGCGCTGGAGCACAACGTAGCGAGGATTCACGAGGATCATGCCAACGCCGAGCGCCTTGCCGCCGCGCTGGGGCGGATTCCGGCACTGCAGGTCGAGCCCGCGCAGACCAATATGGTGTTCGTGCGCGTGCCGCCGGAGCGTGCGCCTGGCCTGCCGGCGCATCTCGCGCGGGAGGGCATCGTGGTCCTGCCGGGCGTGCGGATGCGGCTGGTGACCCACCTCGACGTGGACCGGCACGGCATCGAGCGCGCCGCCGTCGCGTTCCAGGGATACTTTTCCTGATCGGCGCATCCAGCGGTGTAGCGTATCCTTCGTCTGGGCTGCACCGGAGGTGAAGCGGTCGCGCCCAGGATTGGGAGAATCCGAACCTCATGCGTACTGACCTGATTGCCAGCCTGCTGGTCCATGCCCGCCACACCGCGCAGCCGATAGTGGTGCCGGAAAAAACCGCGATCAAGACCGACGTGGTTGCGTACCGCGTGCAGGACAAGGTGTTCGCGAAGCTTTGGCCGGGCGCGCATCCGTTGGCGTGGAAGGCTGGCGGGCCCAGCGACAAGGTGGAGCCGACCGCATCGCCGATCGCACCCGAGCTGGTGCTGAAGAACCCGGCGCGGGTGTCGGCCAAGGCGCTCGGCCTGGTCGGCGTCGAGGGCGAGGTCGGCTTCCGACTGGCGAAGGACCTGCCCTCGCGCGACAAGGCCTACGGCGAGGAGGAAATCGCGGCCGCCATCGCCGAGGCGGTGGTCACCATCGAGATCTGCGCCTCGCGCATCGCGAAATGGAAGACCGCGCCGGGCAGCTGGCAGCTGGCCGATTTCCAGAATCACGGCAGCCTCGTCGTGGGTAGCGGAACGAAGGACTGGCGCAAGATCGATTTCCGCAAGCAGTCGATGGAGATCCGCGTCGGTGCCCGCGTCTCGAAGGCGACCGGAAGCCATTCCTTCGGCGACCCGTTCCGCCTCATGCCCTGGATCGTCGCGCACTGCGCCGAGCGTACGGGCGGCCTGCGCAAGGGCGATGTGGTGACGACCGGCGCCTGGACCGGGCTGGAGGCAGCGAAGGCCGGCGACGAGGTGGTGGTGATCTTCCCCGGCATCGGCGAGGCCAGGCTCCGGATCGAATGACATGGAATTGACCCCGCACTGGCCAGGCTGAAATGCTCGAAATAAAATCCAAGCTGAAAATTCTCCGCTCGGCCTATAAAGTCGAGCTCAGGGGCCAACTACGGCTGCCATTCGCCTCGCGGCAGAACAGCCGCTTGAAGACGAAGCTGTTGTCCGGGGAGGAGGTCAGCCTGATGCTGCCGCGCGACGAATTCCTGCGCGGCGGCGACCTTGTCACTGCCTCCGACGGTCGCATTATCGAGGTGATTGCGGAGCCGGAGAAGGTCGCGCACGTCACCTGCTCGTCCGTGGTCGAACTGGCCAAAGCGGCCTACCACCTCGGCAGCTGGCACGTGCCGGTGCAGGTGGGCGAGGGCTTCCTGCGCCTCGCGGCGGACCACGTGCTGGAGGAGATGCTGGTGAAGCTGGGCGCCACGGTGGCGCACCTGGAAGCGCCCTTCGAGCCCGAGGCGGGCGCGCATGGCGGCGACCATCGGCACGATGAAGTCGGCCACGGGCATGTTCACGACGAGCACTGCGGCCACGATCACAGCCACGACCACGCGCACTGCGACCATCCGCACCA
>SXNB01000001.1 GCA_005777205.1 Burkholderiales bacterium
CGCCATGAAGTCGCAGATGTGGCTGCTTGATCCGCGCCCCAACCTGCCGAAGATCGTCGAGGCGGTCGAGCGCGGCTTCGAGCTCTCGGAGGCCTCCAGCACGCCGGTGATGCTGCAGTTGCGCATCCGTGCCTGCCACGTCACCGGAAGCTTCCGCACCAAGGCGAACCGCGCCCCAGCCATCTCGCGCCGGGAGTTGATGACAAACCCGGATTTCGACCATGGCCGCATCTGCCTGCCCCCGGCTACCTATGCACAGGAGAAGCACAAGGTCGAGATACGCTGGCCGGCCGCGGTCCGCTTCATCCGCGAGCACGGCCTGAACGAGGTCTTCCCGGGAGATATAGCCGATACCGGGATCATCTGCCAGGGCGGGCTCTACAACGCCGTGATCCGCGCCCTGCAGCTGCTGGGCCTCGCCGACGCGTTCGGCGCCGCGCGGGTGCCCATTTACTGCATGAACGTGACCTACCCGATGATCCCTGAGGAAATCGTCGCCTTCTGCGCTCCGAAAAAGCGCGTGCTGGTGGCGGAGGAAGGCCAGCCCGCGTACATCGAGGATGCGATCCTGGCCGCGCTGCGACGCGCCGGGGCCAACGAGGTCCAAGTTGCGGGCAAGGGTCTCCTGCCGATGGCGGGGGAGTACACCGGCGAGGTGGTGCTCAGCGGAATCGCGAAATTCCTCGATGCCGAAGGCACGCTCGAGCCGATCCGGTCGCTGAAGGCGAAGGCGCTTGAGTTGCTCGGTGCGCTGGCGCCGGCGCGGCCGCCGGGATTCTGTATCGGCTGCCCCGAGCGCCCGGTGTTCTCGGCGATGAAGATCGCGGAACGGGAAACGGGGCCAGTGCACGTCTCGGCCGACATCGGCTGCCACCTGGTCTCGTCGCTGCCGCCGTTCAACATCGGCAATACCGTGCTGGGCTACGGCCTAGGCCTTGCCTCGAATTCCGCCGTGAACCCGATGTTCAGCCGGCGCACGCTTACCGTCATGGGCGACGGCGGGTTCTGGCACAACGGCCTCACCACCGGGATTGCTAACGCCGTGTTCAACAAGGACGACGGCATCCTAGTCATCATGAAGAACGGCTATAGCTCGGCTACCGGCACTCAGGAGCTGCCCTCCAGCCCGCAGCACAGCGAGTCGAAGGCGGACGACATGGCGATTGAGCGCGCGCTGGAAGGCGTGGGCGTCGGCTGGGTGAAGACCGTGGACAACTACCGCGTGGGTGAGGTCGCCAGGGTGCTCAAGGACGCGATGTCCACGGACTACAAGGGGCTGAAGGTGATCATCGCCGAGGGCGAGTGCCAACTCGAGCGCCAGCGAAAGCTGCGCCCGGTCGTGGCTGAAAAACTTTCGAAGGGCGAACGCCACGTGCGCGTGAAGTACGGCGTGGACGAAGACACCTGCACCGGCGACCATTCCTGCATCCGGCTCTCGGGCTGCCCCACCCTCACCGTCAAGGACAACCCCGATCCGTTGCGGCGCGACCCGGTGGCCACCGTCATCGACGGCTGCGTCGGCTGCGGCCTGTGCGGCGAGAACGCCCACGCCGCAGTGTTGTGCCCGTCCTTTTACCGCGCCGAGGTCATTCAAAACCCCGGCGTAATCGATAAAACCCTGCAGAAAATCAGAAGCCTGTTCACATGAGCCTGCCTGAGCGCCCGATAACGATCTTGATCGCCGCGCTGGGCGGCGAAGGCGGGGGCGTCATGGCCGACTGGCTGATCGAGGCCGCCACGAATAACGGTTATCCGGCGCAGAGCACCTCCATTCCCGGGGTCGCGCAACGCACCGGAGCCACCACCTATTACCTCGAGATCTTCCCCGCGCGCGAGTCGGACCTGGGCGGACGTTCGCCCGTGCTGTCGCTCACGCCCAGTCCAGGCAACGTGGACATCATGGTGGCCTCGGAACTGGTCGAAGCCGGGCGCGCGATGCAAAACGGCTTTGTCAGCCCGGAGCGCACCACGCTGGTCGCCTCCACCCACCGCATCTACGCCACCGTGGAGAAAATGCAAATGGGCGACGGCCGCTTCGACAGCGAGCGCATCATCGCCGCAGGCCCGCAACTGGCGAAGCAGGCGGTGATGTTCGACATGCGTAAACTGGCGCAGGAGAACGGCACTGTGATCAACGCCGTCCTGTTCGGCGCCATGGCGGGCAGCGGTCGCTTACCCCTGCCGCGCGAGGCCTGCGAGCAGGCGATCCGCGGCGGCGGGCGTGGCGCCGAGGCGAGCCTGCGTGGTTTCGCCGCCGGTTTCGAGATCGCGGCGGGCACCCGGGCCACACCACTGCCACCGGCGCCGGTCAAGCGCGCCGATGGGCTGAAGGAGGTCATGGATCTCGGTGTGTCTCGCCTACAGGACTACCAGGACGAGGCCTACGCCACGCGGTTCCTCGAGCGGATGAAACCGTTCCTTGACGGGGACCAGAAGCTGGCCGCCGAGACCGCCCGCCATCTCGCGCTGTGGATGAGCTACGAGGACATCATCCGCGTCGCGGACCTCAAGACCCGCTCTTCGCGCTTCGAGCGCGTGCGCAAAGAAGTCGGTGCGAAGGACGGCGAGCCGGTGGTGGTGATCGACTTCCTCAAGCCCGGCGTGGAGGAGTTCGCCTCTTTGCTGCCGCCCGGAATGGGTCGCGCGCTCATGGCCTGGGCGGAAACGAACGGCAAACTGGACGCGTATAACGTCGGCATGCACATCAAGACCTCGAGCGTGCTGGGCTACCTGCTGGTGCGGTCCCTTGCCTGGCTCAAGCCTTGGCGGCCCCATTCCTACCGTTTCCAG
>SXNB01000104.1 GCA_005777205.1 Burkholderiales bacterium
AATGCGTTCATTCCCAGGTTGGCGCGGCACTGCTCGAGATGACATCGACCGAGGACTGCACCGCTGTCGAGTTGCCCCTCCACTTGCCATGTCAAGGCGCCCAGCGGCGTCGACATCGCAGTCATGCCGCCCTCACCTCGCCCAGCAGTTCCGGGTGGCGAGCGGCGATCTTGACCACATGGCCACCACCGAAGGACGTACCCCACAGCACGATGCGGCGGGCATCGATCCCTGGCTGCGCGCGCAGATGCTCTAGCGCGCTTTCGATGTCCCGTTCGCGATGCCAGGGGTTGATGACGTTACGCGGCGTGCCTTCACTCTTGCCCCAGCCGGTGTAGTCGAAAGTCATCACCGCGAACCCCGCCCGGTTGAACGGCCCATAGAAGGGCAGCGTCAACGCGTCCTGCACGCCGCCCCATCCATGGACCATGAGGATCGCGGGGAACGGACCAGGCCCCTCAGGAAGGTGAAGGGTTGCGGCACATTGGGCACCGTTGCTTCGGAAATACGAGCTGGAAGTTCGGGAGGTCATGGGGGGACTGGCTCAGTTCTGCTTGAACGGGTTGAGACGCTTGCCGAGCTGGTACTGCAGGCCGAGGGGCAATGGCCGCATCGTGCTCGCGAGCAGCTTGTTCACAGTTCCCGGCACACAGACCGGCGTCCCCTTCATCACGGCGGCCCAGCCCTCGCGCACGACCTCTGCAGACTCCTGCCAGAGGATCCCCGGCAGCTTGTCGGCTTGCCCCCTTGTGCCCATGGCATCGTGGAATTCGCTGCGCGTAAAACCGGGGCACAGCGCGGTGACATGAATGTCCTGGGGCTTGAGTTCCATGTCGAGCGACTGCGAGATCGCCAGGACATAGCTCTTGATCCCGGTGTAGAGCAGGCTGGCACCGGGCGGCGCGAAAGCCGCGGTGGACGAGAGGTTGATAATCCGCCCCCAGCCACGCTCCCGCATCCCCGGCAACACGCGGTGACAAAGCTCGGTCAGCGCGGTAACCATCACCTGAATCTCGCCGTGCAAATCCTCCCAGGGAGTTGCGCCGAACGCGGTCTTGCCGGAGAGGCCGGCATTGGTGATCAGCACGTCGATGCCCAGCCCGACGGACTTGGCGTGGTCAACGATGCTCGCCGGCGCCTTGGGGTCGGCGAGGTCGGCAGCGAAGGTCTCGCAGCGGACGCCATACCGCTCCGACAAGTCGGCCGCGAGTTGCTGCAGGCGCTCCTGGCGCCTAGCCACCAACAGGAGCGAGTAGCCCTCGCTGGCGAGCAGCCTGGCGAATTCGGCGCCGATACCAGCGGAGGCGCCAGTCACCAGGGCGGTCCGTGTCGTTCCGGCGCTCATGCTTTTGCCACCCGCATCTGCCGGGCGGCGAAAACATGGTGCTGGGGGCTGTAGAGGTTCATGGGCATCCCTTCTTGAATGTCAGTCAAGGCATGCTATCGATTCCTTGATCGTCATTCAAGAGGCCGTATAATCCTCACCCACTGGCGCTTCGGCCACTAGGCCACGGATCGACACTCGGATGCCACGCAACAAGGTTCAGCAACAACCCGCAGAGAAACGTCAGGAGATCGTGGACGCCGCGCGGACCTTGTTTCTCGATGTCGGCTACGAATCCACCTCGATGACCGCCATCGCAGCGGCAGCCGGCGTGGCTTCGAACACGATCTACTGGTACTTCAAGGACAAGGACGAGTTGCTGGTGGCTGTGCTGGATGCGGAACTCGAGCAGGGGCTGTCGAAGTTCCTGAACAGCCCTGCCGCCGACAGCGCCGGCCGGCTGCTCATGGTCGTGAATCAGTTGCAGCAGGCAAGCCGCCTGGTGGCGACGGTTCATACCCGCATGCATCTCTCACCGACCATCGCTGCATGGCATGACCGCTTCCACGAACTGAGCGAAATCCTGATCCAGGCCGAAATGAAAGAAGCAGGCATCCCGCCGGAGAAGGCGAAATCGCTGATAAAGATCTGGGTGTTTACGGTGGAAGGCCTGCTCTCGCACCCGACCTCGGAAGCGGAGAAGCGCGAGATTTGTGCTGCGTTGGCAGGCGGCGCCTCACGGCAGTGAAGCATTTGATCGCTTCAGGCCAGTCACTCATCGGCACTCATCGGCACGTTTGATTTTCGCGTTGGGCTGGTGAGGAAGGTTGCGATAGGTCGCCTCGTTCCGATCAGCTTTCTCCGGGAATGACCGCTTACGGGTAACGCCGTTGCCGTGGGCTGCGACTCCTGTGGGCCGGCATCGGACTTGCCAGCCGAAGCATTGGAGTCCCTATGGCGCGCCGAGATGCTCCGCGATCCGCTGCTCCAGCCAGTACAGCGGCTCGCCGCGCGCACCGGCCGCGACGAAGCCGACATGTCCGCCGCTGCGAGCCAGTTCCAGCGTCACTTCGGGCGCGAGTTGCGTGGCCGTGGGTACGATCTCCGGCACCATGAACGGATCGTCCAGCGCGTTGATCACCAGCGTGGGGCAGCGCACGTCACCGAGGTATTGGCCGCAGGACGCGCGAGCATAGTAGTCCTGCGAATTGCGGTAGCCATTCAGCGGCGCAGTGTAGGCATCGTCGAAGGCGAAGAAGTCGCGGGCCAGCAGCGCGGCTTGCAGATCGACGCCTTCCGGCACCGCCACCGCCGCGTGCTTGCGGCGAATGCTCAACTGCAGATCACCGAGCAGCCGCTTCTGGTAGAGCCGCGAAAATCCATTGCGCAGGCGCTCCGCACATTCGAGCAGGCGGAACGGCACGCTCGCTGCGCAGGCGCGTTCCAGCGGAACATCCGCGCCTTCCTCGCTGAGCGCCTTCAGCAACACGTTGCCGCCCAGCGACCAGCCGGTGGCAACCAGTCGCGTCGCCGGTTCGCGGCGGCGCAGTTCCTGCCAGAGCCA
>SXNB01000105.1 GCA_005777205.1 Burkholderiales bacterium
CACGCGCATCCCACGCAGGGCTTGCTCGACATGTACACCATCCGCCACTACAAGAAGGACTTCACGCAGCTGACGGTAGCCGTAGTGGGCGACGTGCTGCACTCGCGCGTGGCACGCTCGCTGATCCACGGCCTGACCACGCTCGGGGTGCCGGAGGTGCGCGTGATCGGACCGCAGACCCTGCTGCCCGCCGGCGTCGAGGCGCTGGGGGTGAAGGTGTTCAACGACATGCGTGCCGGCCTCAGGGATGCGGACGTGGTGGTGATGCTGCGGCTGCAGAACGAGCGCATGAACGGGCCCCTCCTGCCCAGCGCGCAGGAATTCTTCAAGCACTACGGCCTGAACGCGGACAAGCTGGCGCTCGCCAAGCGCGACGCCATCGTCATGCACCCCGGACCGATGAACCGGGGCGGCGAGATCGATTCCTCGGTGGCCGACGGCCCGCACTCGGTGATCCTGCCGCAGGTGACCTTCGGCATCGCGGTGCGCATGGCGGTGATGTCCATCGTGGCGGGGAACTAGGCGATGGACATCCTCATCAAGGGCGGACGGGTGGTGGACCCGGCGAGCGGGCGCGACGCCGTGGGCGACGTGTTCATCGCGGACGGGAAGATCGCCGACAAGGCGGGAAAAGCCAGCCGCACCATTGATGCCAGGGGCCTGGTCGTCGCCCCCGGCCTGATCGACCTCTCGGCGCGCCTGCGCGAGCCCGGCCACGAGTACAAGGCGACGCTCGAATCGGAAATGGACGCCGCGGTCGCGGGCGGCGTGACTAGCCTCGCCTGCCCGCCGGATACCGATCCGCCGCTGGACGAGCCGGGCCTGGTGGACATGCTGCGCCGGCGCGCCAAGGCGCTGTCGCGCGCCCGGGTCTATCCGGTGGGCGCGCTCACCGTGAAGCTCGCCGGCGAGCGCCTCACCGAGATGGCGGAACTGGCCGAAGCCGGCTGCGTCGCGTTCTCGCAGGCGAACGCGCCGCTGCGCGACACGCAGGTGCTGTGGCGCGCGCTGCAGTACGCAGCCACCTTCGGCTTCCCGGTCTGGCTGCGCGCGGAGGACACCTGGCTCGCCGCCGGCGGCGTGGCGCACGATGGCGAGGTCGCGACGCGCATGGGCCTGCCGGGCATCCCGGCCTTCGCCGAGACCGTGGCGCTGGCCACGCTGCTGGAGTTGGTGCGCGCCACGCGCACCCGCGTGCACGTGTGCCGGCTCTCCACGGCGGCCGCGGTGGCAATGGTCCGCTCGGCGAAGGCGGAGGGCCTGCCGGTGACCTGCGACGTCGCGATCCACCATGTGCACCTCTCCGACCGGGACCTGGGGTTCTACGACTCGAACTGCCGCCTCGAGCCGCCGCTGCGCTCGCAGCGCGACCGCGACGCTCTCGCCGCGGGACTCGCCGACGGCACCATCGATTGCGTGGTCTCGGACCACACGCCCGTTGACGAGGACCAGAAGCAAATGCCCTTTGACGAAGCCGAGCCGGGCGCCACGGGCCTCGAGTTGCTGCTGCCCCTGACTCTGAAATGGGCCGCGGCGCGCGGGATCCCGCTCGCCACCGCGCTCGCGCGCGTCACCAGCGATCCGGCGCGGGTCCTCGGCGTCCAGACCGGTCGCCTTGCGCCGGGCGCGCCCGCGGACCTGGTGCTGTTCGATCCGTCGGCGCCGTTCCGCGTCGGTGCCGCGACGCTGAAAAGTCAGGGCCACAACACGCCGTTCATCGGCTACGAGCTCGCCGGCTGCGTCCGGGCGACGCTGGTCGCCGGTAACGTGGTGCACGAAGTTCGGGCTGGTGCTAGCGGTAGCGCCTGAAATCCCGGAACTCGGTTCCCAGGTCCCGGCGGCAGGCGTCGAAGAAGTATTTGCGCTTGCGAACCGATTTTGCGGTCTCGATGTACAAACAGCGGGACAGGTAATCAAGGGTCCAGAAATCGGCCGCCGCGGCAATGCCATCCGAATGCAGTTCGCCATAGATCCACTTCGTGCCCGCGATCACGCGCGCCGAGGGAACATGGTGCGCGAGGTAGCGGCTGGCGACGCCGATGTTGCCGCCAATGTCGAGGATGGTGCGCGGCTGCAGGGCCGGCGGCAGCCAGTACTCGCTCTTGTCGCCGGGCTTGAGCAGGACGTCGTAGATCAGGCTGAGGTCACTGGTCCCGCGCCGAAACGCAATCTCGCCGCCGTCCCCTGCGCGCGTCGCAACCTTGGGAAATTTTCCGGGAGTCATAGAGTATGAGGACGGTAGCGGGACCAATCGGGTTGCGAGTTATCGCGCTCGCTGCCGCCGCGAGCCTGGCCGGCTGCGGCGGACTGTTCAAGCGCACGGATACCGCGCCCGCGCCGCAGGCGGAATCCCGACCCGCGCCGAAGCCGGCGGCAGAGACGGGCGCGAGATGGCCCGGTGCCTACTACAAGGACGATGGACCCGGCGACCGGCCGCCGGTCGACCTGGCATCCATCCCGGACGCGACGCCGCGCGCCGAGCCTCCGCACCGCTTCGCCAACCGCCCGTACCAGGTGTTTGGCCGCGACTACGCGCCGATCGCGAGCGCGCAGGGCTTTCGCCAGAAGGGCATCGCCAGCTGGTACGGGCGGCGCTACCACGGCCAGAACACCTCCAGCGGCGAGCCCTACGACATGTACGCCATGACCGCCGCGCATCCGTTTCTGCCCATCCCGACCTATGTGCGGGTCACCAACGTCGCCAACCGCAGGAGCGTGGTGGTGCGGGTGAATGACCGCGGGCCTTTCCACGCCGATCGCGTCATCGACCTGTCCTACACCGCAGCCTGGAAGCTGAGCTACATCGAGGCGGGCAGCGCGCTGGTGGAGATCGAGCATGTGCCGCCGAGCGCCGCGCCGGCGGCGGAACTCGTCGCCGCGGATGCCGGCGGCGTGTTCCTGCAATTGGGCGCGTTTTCCGTGCGCGAAAGCGCGGACAACTTCCGCGCGCGCATCTACCGCGAGCTCGGCTGGCTGTCGGATCCAATCCAGGTCCACGCCGCAACCGGCCTGTTCAGGCTGCAACTGGGTCCGTTCCGCTCGGCCGACGAGGCGCGCGCGATCGCCGCGCGCATCGAGGCCGAACTGGCCGTCAAGCCGCTGCTGGTGTTTCGCTAGCGGCTATAATGATTGTCCCCTTGTTCGCGCGAAGTCCGGCGCATGCCACGATGCTTTTCCGTCTCGCAGCCACGCTGCTCCTCGTTCCCATCCTGGCCCAGGCGCAGGCGCCGCAGCCCCCCGCCGTGGTCGGTCGCGCCTGGATCGTCGCCGACCTCAGCAGCGGCCAGCTGCTCGCGGCGGAGAAGCCCGACGAGCGCATGGAGCCGGCCTCGCTCACCAAGCTGATGACGGCCTATGTCGTGTTCGGCGCGCTCAAGGAAAAGAAGATTGCCCTCGAGCAGCCAGTGAAGGTGTCGGAAACGGCACCCCGTGCCCCCGGCTCGCGCATGTTCATCGAGGCGCGCCGGCCGGTGAGCGTGGACGAGCTGATCCGCGGCATGGTGGTGCAGTCAGGCAATGACGCCTGCATTGCGCTCGCCGAGCTCATCTCCGGTAGCGAGGCGGCGTTCGCGCAACGCATGAACCAGGAAGCCGAGCGCCTCGGCCTGAAGGGCACAAAGTTTATGAACGCCTCGGGCCTGCCCGACCCGCAGCACCATTCCACCGCGCGCGACCTGCACCTGCTCGCCGCGGCGCTGATCCGGGACTTCCCAGCCGAGTACGCGACCTATTACTCGCAGAAGGAGTTCCGCTACAACAACATCACGCAGCCCAACCGCAACCGCCTGCTGTGGCTCGACCCGACCGTGGACGGCGTCAAGACCGGCTACACGGAAGCCGCAGGCTACTGCCTGATCTCGTCCTCGAAGCGCGGTCCGCGCCGCGTGCTGGCAGTGCTGCTGGGCTCGACTTCCGAAGCGGCGCGCGCGCAGGAATCGCAGAAGCTACTCAACTGGGGCTTCCAGGCCTTCGACGCCGTGCGGCTCTACGGCGCCAACGAGGCGGTAAAGGAGATCGAGGTCTGGAAGGGCGCCGCGGACAAGCTCAAAGCGGGATTCCGCTCCGAGCTCGTGGTCACCGTTCCCAGGGGCCAGGCCAACCAGCTGAAGGCCGAGTTGCTCGCCCAGTCGCCGCTGCTGGCGCCGATCGCCGACGGCCAGCGGGTTGGCATGGTACGGGTCACGGTGGAGGGCAAGGCGCTGGGCGAGTATCCGGTGCTGGCGCTGCAGGCGGTACCGGCGGCGGGCTTGCTCGGTCGCGCCTGGGATACACTCAGGCTATGGTTCAAGTGACGGGGTGAACATGGTTTTCCTCAATGGAAAGTTTATGCCGATCGAGGAGGCGCGGGTGCCGGTCCTCGACCGCGGCTTCATCTTCGGCGACGGCTTCTACGAGCTGGTGCCGGTCTATTCGCGAGTGCCGTTCCGCATGGACGAGCATCTGGCGCGACTGGAACGCAGCCTCGCCGCGGTGCGCATCCGCAACCCCTACAGCCGTGCCGAGTGGCGCGACATCATCCTGCAGCTGGTGGCGAAGCAGTTGTTCGAGGACCAGGGCGTGTACTTCCAAGTGACGCGCGGCGTGGCCGGGCGCGACCACGCGTTCCCCAAGGACCCGGACCTCGCGCCGACGGTGTTCGTGATGTCCAATCCGCTGGTGACGCCGACGAAGGAACTGGTCGAGCGCGGCGGCGCCGCGGTCACCGCGACGGACAACCGCTGGCTCAGCTGCGACATCAAGTCCATCTCGCTCATCAGCAACTGCCTGCTGCGGCAGGTTTCGGCCGATGCCGGCGCCGTGGAGACCATCCTGTTCCGCGACGGCAGGCTCACCGAAGCCTCGGTCTCGAACGTGTTCGTGGTGCGCGGCGGCGTGATCCTGTCGCCGGCGAAGTCCAAGCTCATTCTGCCGGGCATTACCTACGACGTCATCGTCGAGCTGGCGCAGGCTGCCGGCCTGCCGTTCGAGTTCCGCGACGTGACGCAAGCGCAAGTGCGCTCGGCCGACGAGATCTGGGTGACGTCCTCGTCCAAGGAGGTACTCGCCATCGTGACCCTGGACGGCAAGCCGGTCGCCGACGGCAAGCCCGGCCCGGTGTTCCGTCGCATGCACCGGCTGTACCAGGACTTCAAGCAGAAAGTGATGCGTGCCGGAAAGGAACGACAAGCTGCCTGAGCAGAGCGGGCAGGAGCCGCCGCTGGAGGCGGCTCCGCTGCTCGTCTTTCCCACCCCGTTCCCGATCAAGATCCTCGGGCGCAAGGATGGTGGCTTCGCGCAGGGCGTGCTGGGAATCGTCCGCAGCCATGCACCGGAATTCGAACCCGCCAGCGTTGAAATGCGCCCGAGCAAGAAGGGCAAGTACCTCAGCCTCACCGTGACCATCAACGCCACCTCGCGCGAGCAGCTCGACGCGCTGTACCGCGACCTGTGTGACCACCCTGCCGTGGTGATGGTGCTGTGACCCCGGTTGCCGAGCGCGCGCGTATCAGGACCCTGGGTTGCGCGCCTTACGCGCCAACGCTGGAGGCCATGCGGTCATTCAACGCACGGCGCGATGCCGCGACGCCGGACGAACTCTGGATCCTCGAGCATCCGCCGGTGTACACCCTGGGCCTTGCTGCAGACGCTGCGCATGGGCCTCGATCCGGAAGCGCGATTCCGGTGGTGCAGGTCGAGCGCGGCGGAGAGATTACCTATCACGGTCCGGGGCAAGTGGTGCTCTACACGCTGGTGGACCTCGCGCGGCGCGGCATCAAGGTGCGCGAGTTCGTGCGCTTGCTGGAGCGGTCTGTAATCGAGTTGCTGGACGGCCGAGGCGAGGTTCGCGCCGGCGCCCCCGGCGTCTATGTGGATGGCGCCAAGGTTGCGGCGCTGGGCATCCGCGTCTCGCGCGGCTGCAGCTTCCACGGCTTGGCGCTCAACGTGGACATGGACCTCGCCCCCTTCGCCGCCATCGATCCCTGCGGCTATCCGGGCCTGCGCGTGACGCAGACGAACGATATCGGCATTACCGGCGACACGGACGCGCTGGGCGCGAAACTCGCGGCCATCGTGGCGAGGGAACTCGACCATGCGTGAAGCGGGCGTGAAAGAAAAGGGCGCGAACAAAACCGCCCGCATTCCCATCAAGATCGTGCCGAAGGAGAA
>SXNB01000106.1 GCA_005777205.1 Burkholderiales bacterium
AGCGGATCAAGCGCCGCTACTTCGCCTATCTGAAGGAAGCCAGGCGCCACAGCGAGCCCACGGTGGACGCGGTGGCGAAGGCGCTGGCGCGCTTCGAGGCCGATACCGCCGACAACAAAGGCAGGCCCCGCGATTTCAAGGCGTTTCACTTCGAGCAGGCCATCGCATTCAAGAAGCGCCTGGCCGAGCAAAAGGCGCAGCGGTCCGGGGAGAAGCTGAGCAAGGCGACCTTGAATGCCACCCTCGCGCACGTCAAACGGTTCTTCCACTGGCTTGCGGGGCAGCCCGGCTACAAGTCGCGCCTGCAGTATTCCGACGCGGACTATTTCAATCTGTCGGAAAAGGACGTGCGCGTGGCCACGGCCAGGCGCGAGCAGGTAGGGCCGACCGTGGAACAGGTGAAGCACGTTATCGCCCTGATGCCGGCCGAGAGCGCGATTCAGCGCCGCGACCGCGCCCTTGTCGCGTTCACGCTGCTGACCGGAGCGCGGGACAGCGCCATTGCCTCGATGAAGCTGAAGCACATCAACCTCGCCGCCGGCTGCGTCGAGCAGGATGCCCGCGAAGTCCAGACCAAGTTCAGCAAGACCTTCACCACGTACTTCTTTCCGGTCGGTGAGGAGATTCGCGAGATCGTGGCGGAGTGGGTGGCGTTTCTGCGCGAGGAGATGCTGTGGGGCAATGACAATCCGCTGTTCCCGGCGACGCGCATCGCGGTGGGGCCGTCTCGACAGTTTGAGGCGGTGGGGCTGGAACGGGCGCACTGGAGCAGCGCCGCGCGCATACGCACCATCTTCCAGGACGCCTTCGCCAGCGCCGGCCTGCCGTACTTCAACCCGCACAGCTTCAGGAACACGCTCGTCCGGCTTGGGCAGTCGGTGTGCCAGACCCCGGAAGAGTTCAAGGCGTGGAGTCAGAACCTCGGGCATGACAAGGTGCTGACGACGTTTCTGAGCTATGGACAGGTGGAAAGCCCGCGGCAGGGGGAGATCATTCGCGGGCTGGCAGGGCCGCAGGTTGGCAGGCAGGCGGATGTCAGCGAGTTGGCGAGGGCGCTGGTCAGGGAGATGTGGGGGGCAGGGGTGAAATAAATTCTCGGCGCACTGGTATCCAAGGGGCAAGAAATGTCCAACTTCGACATTTCTTGATATAATCCAGCCAGCCAGTTTCAACTCAAAGGCGAGCACCCATGGGAATGAACGTCAACCTGACTCCGCAGCTGGAAGAACTCGTCCGCTCGAAGGTGGCCTCCGGCCTCTACACGTCGGCTAGTGAAGTCGTGCGGGAGGCGCTACGCCTGATGGACGAGCAGGATCGTCTCAGGGGCGCAAAGCTGGAGCAGCTGCGCAGTGATGTCCGCCAGGGGTTGGCCAGCGGGCCGGGCGAAACCTGGAACGCCGAAGCGGTTAAGAGTAAAGCACGCACCCGACGAGCTTCCAAGCCAACGGCTGCTTGAATGCCGCAAGTAACGCGGCGGCCTCTTGCAGAGACCGACATCCTGGAAATCTGGGATTCATCGCCGCCGACAGTCTTGCCGCCGCCGATCGCTGGGTGGATCACCTCGACGAGCAGTTCCGGATGCTGGCGACGCAGCCGATGATGGGCCGTGCCCGCGACGAACTGGCGCCGGGCGTGCGCAGTTTTCCGTTCGGGCGGTACGTTGTCTTCTATGTACCGCTTGATGACGGGATCGATGTCGTCCGCGTGTTGCACGGTGCTCGAGACATCGACGCAGTCTTCAATCCAGAGCAGTAAGCGCCCGCGCGCTTGCGGCGCGGGGCTGCCCCCTCATTCGTTCGCCGCCCGTTTGAACGGCACGACGTTGAACGCTTCGCCTTTCTCAAGGGCCGCAATCTTGGCGCTCCACAGTTCCAGCGCATTGCGCCGTTCGGTGAGGTAGTCGTGTTTGTCATACACGGCCACCAGCCCGCCCAGCGAGTGATTCAGGCAGCGCTCTGCGATCAGTACATCCACGCCGAGGGCGCCCAGGTGACTGCGCGCCGTTGATCGAAGGTCATGCGGAGTGAAGCGCCGGCAGCGCTCGCCCAGCTTGTCGTGCAGGCGATTGAGGGCGGCATTGAGGCTCGTTGCTTCCATGGCCGCATCGCCTTCGCGCCCGTGATGCCTTTGCCGGAGCGGCAGTACGAAAGCGGAATCGAAGGCCAGGTCACGTAGTTCCATGAACCATCCGGCGACTTGTTCAGTGAGCGGAATGACGAACTGCTTCTTGTTCTTGGAATGCTCCGGTGGAACGGTCCATTCCTTGCGCTCGAAGTTCACGCGCTTCCACTCGGCACGGACCAGTTCTCCGATGCGGGTGCAGGTCGCAAGCAGGATCTTCGATGCCAGTTCATTTTGTTGGCCGATCTGCGGCAACTCCGCGAGCATTGCAACCAGTTCCGCCTCGGTCAGCATGATCCTCGCGCGCCGGCTGGGCGGCGCCCCGATGATGGCCTTCGCCTTGATGTGCGCGCAGGGGTTGCCCTCGACCACATGACGCGCCACGCCGTGCGCGAACACTTCGCGGATTGCGATCAGCACCAGACGTGCGACGTGCAGCGACTTTTCCCCGCTGCGCTCGACGATGTCCACGATGTCGCCGGGTGACACCTCGCGCGCGGACAGGTGGCCAATGCGGCCGTGGACGTAGTCGCGCAATTGCTGCCGCCGTCCGTCAATGGTGAGCGTCGCCAGGTGTTCGCTCGCTCTGGTGAGGTAGTCATCGGCCAGGCGCTTGAACGTCCACGCGCGCGCCGATTCCAGTTTGGTCTTTTGCTTTTTCCGCGCGACATCGACGCCCTGCTGCACTTCGACGCGCTTCTCTGTTGCGAGCTTTCGGGCGGCGGCGATGGTTACGTCGGGATAGCGCCCGAGGGTCAACTCCCGCTGCTTGCCGCTGAGACGATAGCGAAGCACCCAGCTTGCGGTGCCGCCTGAGGAGAGGGTGAAGGTGAGCCCATCACCGTCGGATTTCGCCACCGCTTTGCCTGCGTTGATCCAGTTGCGGACCTGCACGTCGCGTATCGTTCCCATGACTCTGCCCCTTGCCGGCGGTTGAGTAGCTACGCCATTTCTAGCTACTCACGGCCCGTCTGGCTACTCGCCTGGCTACTCAAAAACCACCGGATGTCGGTGGACCATAAAGAGCAGTATAGGACAAAATTTCCTTAACATATAGAGACTTGTGAAGGAATAGCGGATGCCGTTGGACGGCAAAAAACGAAACTACAGGTTACAGAACGTAAGCTCGAAGGCGACGTCCCAGTCGGCGGTCTTGGCGCGCGCGTCCTCGCCATTCTGTCCCAGGAAGCGGATGTTGAGGACGTACTTGTTGGCGCTGATTTCCGGCACGCAGGCGAGGTCGTTCGTGAGGCGCACGCGCAGCATCTGCGCGGTCTTGCCCCCCAGCATCTGCTGGAAGGTGCCCAGGGGGGCCGCGAGCGCCTGCGGCTTGCCCGACTCGCGCAGGATGCGCAGGATGATCGCGGTTCCGTCGCGCAAAGGGTAGAGCGGTCTGGTCCAGGCGGCCAGCTGTCCGATGCGCTCCTCGGCCGGGCGGTGCAGCCAGTAGTGATAGGAGGGCAGGTCGAACTCGCAGGCGCCGCCGGGGATGCCGGTGCGCTGCTTGATGGACATCAGCCAGTCGTTCTCGCGGATGTACTGGCCGACCTTGCCGGTCATCGAGAATAGCGCCGCGGACGCCTGCTCCATGTCGCGCAGCACGCCCGTCAGCGCGTCCTCGGAGATCTCGGGGTTGTTGCGGAAAGTGAGGAGCACCTGCTTCTGGCGCTCCAATTCCTGCAGCAGGTCGGATTTGAGGTCGGCGCGGCCAGCGACCTCGATGATTTCGAACAGCGTCAACAGCGCAACGTGGTGATCCAGCGGGTCGGTGCGGGCGATGAAGTGCCGCGAGCGTTCGAACAGGTCCTCCAGGCGCAGCAGCGTCCGGATCCGTTCGTTCAGCGGGTACTCGTAGGTGACCACGTCCGGCAAGCCTCTTCGCGGAAGGCGAAAACGCCCGGATTCTGAGGGATTTACGAGGCCAACACAAATTGCTTTCTCAACTGTGCGCCAAGTCGAGATAGGTTTGGTGCAGTTTCCAGACCTGTTTTTGCAGTGCGGCAATGGTCCCGGAATTGTCGATGACGTCATCCGCGGCGGCCAGCCTTTGCGCCCGGGGTACCTGACTGCGAATGATCGCGTCGACCTCCGCCGCCGAGAGCCCACTTCGGGCGCGAACGCGTTCGACCTGCAGCGTTTCGGGGCAGTCCACCACCAGGACGCGCTGCACACGCTTGCGGTAATTGGCAGACTCAACCAGCAGCGGCACGACGTGCACGATGTAAGGTTCCGCGGCGGCGGCGATCTGGCGCTCGGATTCCGCCCGGATCATGGGGTGCAGGAGCGCTTCCAGCCGCTGCTTCGATGCCCGGTCGGAGAACACGCGTTCGCGCATCGCCTTGCGATCCATGGCGCCATCGGCGGCAATGGCGGCCTCCCCAAACAGCGTGCGCACGCCGGCAAGCGCGGCGCCGCCGGCGCGCGTCAGCTCGTGGGCGATGCGGTCGGTGTCCACCACCGCCGCCCCGAGTTTTTCGAACGCGTCGGCCGCCGCACTTTTGCCGCTGCCGATGCCCCCGGTGAGGCCGACGACGAAGGTCACGCCGCGGCCCTCACAGTCCGGGCAGGTACCAGCGCTGCAGGGCCGGACCCCAGAACAGCGCGACCACGCCGGCGATTGCGATGTACGGGCCGAAGTGGAAGCGGAAATTGCCGTCCCAGCCGCCGCGCGCCGCGATCATCTGCGCGACGCCGAACACCAGGCCGACGCCGGCCGAGATCAGGATCACGCCCGGCAGCAGCTTCCAGCCGACGAAGGCGCCGACCGCGGCATTCATCTTGAAATCGCCGTAGCCCATGCCTTCCGTGCCGGTGGCCAGCTTGAAAGCCCAGTACACGCTCCAGAGCGAGAGGTAGCCGGCGGCGGCGCCGATGACCGCCTGGTCGAGCGTCGTATAGGTCGCGCCAAGGTTGAGCGCCAGCCCGGCCCACATCAGGGGCAGGGTGAGGTCGTCAGGCAGGTAGCCGGTCGCCTGATCGATGAAGGCGAGCGCGATGGCGCTCCAGAGGAAGAGCGCCGCACCGGCAAAGGCGAGGCCGAAGCCGAAGTGCGTCGCGGCCCATGCGGTGCCCAGTCCCGCCAGCAGTTCGACCGCTGGATAGCGCATCGAGATTCGCGCGCCGCAGCCGGCGCATCTGCCGCGCAGCGCGAGCCAGCTAAGGACTGGGACGTTCTCGATGGCGCGGATGCCGCGACCGCAGGAGGGGCAGGCCGAGCGGGGCACCAACAGGTTGTAGCGTCCCTGCTCCGGGAGCGGCGTGCCGGCGATCTCGGCGCACTCCTCGCGCCAGCTGCGTTCCATCATCCGCGGCAGGCGGTGGACAACCACGTTGACGAACGAACCGACGCAAAGCCCGAAGGCGAGCGCGACCCAGGGAAAGACGGCGGGCTGGGTGAGCCAGCCCAGTTCGGACATCCGTCTAGACCGCGCCGCCGAGCTTGAAGATCGGCAGGTACATCGCCACCACCATGCCGCCGATCAGGATGCCCAGCGCCGACTTGATCTTGGACCTGATGGCGAGCGTCTTTTCCTTGAAGATCGCAAGGCGGTCGAGCAGCGTTTCCAGGATGCCGGCCTTGTCCTTGCCTTCCCAGCTGAAGGCGAACTCTTTGGGTTTTGCCGCCGCCGCCGCCGCTGTCGCCATGGTCTAGGTCTCCCCTAGGTCTTGCCTGTCACGTGCCACGCCGGCCCAATTGCATCCTGCAGTGCGCGATGATGCTCTTCGGCCAAATTTTTGTAAAGCCTGAGGAAATTGCCCTAACGCCATGACATAGCGCGGAAATAATTGGTATTTCAGGCTTCGTGACTAGGCTCCAGCGGCGCCTCGGGGCGCGGCCGGAACAGGCGTACCGTCTTCACCGACCGGCCTTGGGCGTGGACGATCTCGATTGGCACGCCGGCGATCTTCATCGACATGTCCGCCTCGGGGATGTCCTGCAGGTGCTCTAGGATCAGGCCGTTGAGCGTCTTCGGCCCGTCGGTGGGCAGCCCCAGCTTGAGCGCCCGGTTCACCTCGCGCACCGTCATGCTGGCGTCGGCCGCGGCGACGCCGTCGGCGTCCCAGGCCAGCGTCTGTGCCGCGCTGGGCAGGGACGTGGTGAACTTGCCGACGATTTCCTCGATGATGTCCTCGAGGGCGGCGAGTCCCATCAACTCGCCGTACTCGTCCACCACCAGCGCGATGTGCTCCTGGTTCTCCTGGAAGTACTGCAGCTGCGTGATCACCGGGGTGCTCGCCGGGACGTAGTAGGGCTCATCCAGCAGCCCCTCGAGCGCCGCCTTGTCCAGCGACCCGGAGGCGAGCAGGCCCAGCACCCGGCGCGTCTGCAGCACGCCCGCGATCTCGTCCCCGCCGCTTTCGCCGCCGGCCCGGATGCCGCCCCTGTCCCTGAACACAGGGATGTGGCGGCGGTGGGAGGTGGTGAGCTGGCGAGCGATGGTCTCGATGTCCTCGTCGAGGCGGATACCCTCGATTCGGGCGCGCGGCACCATCACGTCCTGGACGGTGATCTCCTGGATGTCGAACAGGTTCAGCAGCATGGAAACGTGCTTCTTCGGCATGAAGCTGGAGGACTCCAGGACCAGGGTGCGGATCTCCCCCGGCGAGAGTTTCTGCGCCTCGGGATCGGCGCCCGGATTGATGCGCAGCGCCCACAGCAGCGGCCGGACGAAAAGGTTGACGAACCAGACCCCGGGCTGCAGCAGGCGCTGCACGGGCCCAATCAGGTGGGACAGCGGCAGCGCGATGCGCTCGGGGTGCGTGGCGCCGATCACCTTAGGGGTGATCTCGGAGAAGACGATGAGCAGGAAGGCGATGCCGACCGTGCTGACCGCGTAGGCGAGCTTGCCCTCGCCAAACAGGCGCACCGCGATGATGCCGGCCAGGGTGGCCGCCGCCGCGTTGACCAGGTTGTTGCCGATCAGGATCGAGCCGAGCAGCCGGTCGGTGTGCTTGAGCAGGTCGGCGACGCGCCGCGCGGCGCCGCTGCCCTGGGCGATCATGTGCTTCAACCGGTAGCGGTTGATCGCCATCAGGCTCGTTTCCGCGATCGAGAAGAACGCCGAGAACACCAGCAGCAGCACCAGGATCGCGAACAGCCACTCCAAGGAAACGTCGTACACGCCGGCGCCTCAGCTTCGCTGCAGCACGACTTCGAGCACGAAGCGGCTGCCGATATAGGCGAGCAGCAGCATGGCGAAACCGGACAGGGTCCAGCGCAGCGCGGTGCGGCCGCGCCAGCCGTGCAGCCAGCGCCCGGTCAGCAGCGCGGCGAAGGTGGCCCAGGATAGGACGGCGAACAGCGTCTTGTGGTCCAGCCGCAGCGCGCTGCCGATCATGGTCTCGGAATACAGCGCGCCGGTGCCAAGCGTCAGCGAAAGCAGCACGAATGCGATGCCGATGAGGCGAAACAGCAGCCGCTCGAGCGTGAGCAGCGGCGGAAGGTTGAGCATGCGGCCGCGTTTCTGTTGCAGGCGCCGCTCGGCCAGCGCCATCAGCACCGCGTGCAGCGCCGCGATGGTGAACACGCTGTAGGCCGCCATCGCGAGCACGATGTGGAAACGAAACTCAGGCGAGGCCGGCAGGCCGCGGCTGGCGAGCCCCGGGAACAGCGCCGGCAGCGGCGCCGCGACCGCCGCCAGCGGCAGCAGCAGCGGCTCCAGGCCGTCCAGGCGCAGGAACAGGCTCTCGACCCAGTAGATCGCGACACCGAGGCAAAGCATCACCGACAGCGCCTGAGCGAAGCCGAAGCGCAGTTCCGGGGCGAGGAAAAGGTCCGACGACAGCAGCCAGGCGTGCAGCACGAGCGGCAGCAGCACCGCGATGCGCTCGGCCGTAGTCAGGCCCTCTGCGGCTGGCGCGGCGCGCCAGCGCGTGTTCCAGAACCAGAGCGCAAGCCCGGCATAGCCGGCGCTGACGAGGAAATGGACTGCGGGGCCGTGCATTAGAATGGTGGACACCTGATGGCGGACGCCTCCAAGCTCAGTTTATCACCCCATGCTCGATAACCTCACCTCTCGCCTCGCGAAGATCGTCAAGACGATCCGCGGAGAGGCACGCCTCACCGAGGCCAACATCCAGGACGCCTTGCGCGAAGTGCGCATCGCG
>SXNB01000107.1 GCA_005777205.1 Burkholderiales bacterium
GCCGGGCCTCGGCTTCGGCGACTACGGCGACGGCCATGTGCGCATCGCCCTGATCGAGAACGCGCATCGCCTGCGCCAGGCGCTGCGCGGCATCCGCGAGATGTTCCGCAAGGACGGTCTTTTGAAAGGGGCGACATGAAGCGCCGCTTCAAGGCGGTCGCAGCATGAAACCCGTCCACGTAGGTCTGCTCGGCATCGGCACGGTCGGCAGCGGCACCTGGAGCGTCCTCAATCGCAACGCGAGCGAGATCGAGCGCCGCGCCGGGCGCGGCATCCGCATCACGCGCGTCGCCGACAAGGCCTTGGACCACGCGCGCAAGGTTACGGGCGGCAAGGCGAAGCTGACCGCCAATGCGCACGAGGTGACGCGCGCCAAGGACATCGACATCGTCGTCGAGTTGATCGGCGGCACTGGCTTTGCCCGCGACATCGTGCTGGACGCCATCGCCCACGGCAAGCACGTGGTCACCGCCAACCAGGCACTGCTGGCCACCCACGGCAACGAGATCTTCAAGGCGGCGCAGAAGAAGGGCGTTATGGTGGCCTTCGAGGCCTCCGTGGCAGGCGGCATCCCGATCATCAAGGCGCTGCGCGAGAGCCTTGCCGCCAACCGCATCGAATGGATCGCCGGCATCATCAATGGCACGTCCAACTTCATCCTGTCGGAGATGCGCGACAAGGGTTCGGCCTTCGCCATGGTGCTCAAGGACGCGCAGAAGAAAGGTTACGCGGAAACCGACCCGACCTTCGATGTCGAGGGCGTGGACGCGGCGCACAAGCTCACCATCCTGGCGGCGCTTGCCTTCGGCATCCCGATGCAGTTTCCCAAGGCCTATACCGAGGGCATCTCGAAGCTGACGCAGCAGGACATCCGCTACGCCGAGGCGCTGGGCTACCGCATCAAGCTGCTGGGCATCACCCGGCGCGCGAAGATGGGCATCGAGTTGCGCGTGCATCCGACGCTGGTGCCGGCGCGGCGCCTGATCGCCAACGTTGAGGGTGTCATGAACGCGGTGCTGGTCAAGGGCGACGCGGTTGGCGCGACCATGTACTACGGCGCTGGTGCCGGGAGCCTGCCCACCGCGAGCGCGGTGGTGGCCGACCTGGTGGACGTGACGCGCCTCATCACCGCGGACCCGGAACACCGCGTGCCGCACCTTGCCTTCCAGCCCGACCGCCTGTCGGCGGATCCCATCCTGCCCATCGGCGAGGTCGAGACCGCCTACTACCTGCGCATGCGGGTGCAGGACCGGCCCGGGGTGCTCGCCGACATCACCCGTATCCTCGCCGACCTCAGGATCTCCATCGATGCCATGGTGCAGAAGGAGCCGGAGGAGGGCCAGAAGAGCGTCGACATCGTCATGCTCACCCACCGCGCCGTCGAGAAGAACGTCAATGCCGCGAGGAAGAAGATCGAGAAGCTGCCCACCGTGGTCGGCAAGGTGACGCGGATCCGGCTCGAAGAGCTGCTTTGATGGTGTACGTCTCGACCCGCGGCGAAGCGCCGGCGAAGCGCTTCACTGAAATCCTGCTCGAAGGCCTCGCCGCCGACGGCGGCCTGTACGTCCCGGAGAGCTACCCAAAGGCGGACCTGAAGGCCTGGCGCGCGCTCTCCTACCGCGATCTCGCGTTCGTGATCCTGTCGCGATTCATCGACGACGTGCCGGACCTGCGCCAGCTGGTGGACCGCTCGTACACGAAGGCCGCCTTCGGCAGCGACGACATTACCCCGCTCACGATGCTGGAACCCGGCCTGCACATCCTGGGCCTGTCCAATGGCCCGACGCTGGCGTTCAAGGACTTGGCGATGCAGCTGCTGGGCAACCTGTTCGAGCAGGTGCTGACGCAGAAGGGCGAGTCGCTCAACATTCTCGGCGCCACCTCCGGTGACACCGGCTCGGCGGCCGAGTATGCCATGCGCGGCAAGCAGGGGATCCAGGTCTTCATGCTCTCGCCGCACGGGCGCATGAGCGCCTTCCAGCGCGCGCAGATGTTCTCGCTGCAGGACCCGAATATCCACAACCTGTCGGTGAAGGGCGTGTTCGACGACTGCCAGGACGTGGTGAAGATGGTGAACGCGGACGCCGCGTTCAAGGCTAAATACCGCATCGGCGCGGTCAATTCCATCAACTGGGCGCGCATCGCGGCGCAGGTGGTGTACTACTTCAAGGGCTATTTCGCGGCCACGAAGTCCGATTCCGAGCCGGTCTCGTTTGCCGTGCCCTCCGGCAACTTCGGCAACATCTACGCGGGCTACGTTGCGCGCGAGATGGGCCTGCCGGTGCGCAAGCTGATCCTTGCGAGCAACGAGAACAACGTGCTGGACGAGTTCTTCCGTACCGGGAAGTACCGGGTGCGCAAGACTGCGGCGGCGACCTCCAGCCCGTCGATGGACATTTCCAAGGCCTCCAACTTCGAGCGCTACGCCTTCGACCTGCTGGAGCGGGACGGCAAGGCGCTGGCACGGCGCTGGCGGAATCTGGAATCGAGTTCGGAAGTGGACCTGAGCCTGGTCCCGCGCGTCGGGTTTGCCTCGGGCCGCAGCACGCACGTCGACCGGTTCGCCACCATCTGCACCGTGCACGCGAAGTACGGCGTCACGATCGATCCACATACGGCGGACGGCCTGAAAGTCGGGCTGGCGCATCGGGAGGCCGGGGTGCCGCTCATCTGCATGGAGACCGCGCTGCCGGCCACGTTCGCCGAGACCATCCGCGAGGCGCTGGGCGGGGACCCGGCACGACCGGCAGGATTCGAGAAACTGGAAGAACGGCCGCAGCGCTTCAAGTTGATCGACGCGGATGCGGAGGCGGTGAAGCGCGTCATCGCCGCGGCGTGTATGTAACCGATCGGTTACCTTTCAAGCCCCCTCGGCCCCGCGCCGGCCTACTCCAGCATCGGTTCGACCGCGAGCGCCTTGTCCTGAAGCGTCGCGTGCAGCCAGCGCAGGTGCGGCCAGCCGTAGACCTCCACCCGCCGCAGCCCTGGCAGGGGCTCGTCGTTCCTGTACTCGTGGGTGTCGCCGTTCACCAGCAGCACGCGACCCGGCATCGCCCGGCCCAGTTCGCGCAGCTTCGCCAGGATGCCGTCGAAGCCGTTGGCGCCGCCAAAGCGCGGCTTCAAGAAAGGGTTGGCCTGCATCAGCACCACCAGGCCGTCGCGCCCCTCGGCCAGCTTCGCTGCCTGGTCCAGCCAGGCGAACACCTCGGGCATGCGCTCACCCATCTCCGAGGGATCCCGGTTCAGATTGTTGTTGCTGCCCTGGACGTTGAGGCCGACGAAGACGCGGTTGCCGGCGATCCAGCGCACGTGCTCGCAGTAGCGTCCTTTCTGGCGGACGAAGGCATCCAGCGCCACCGGGACGCAGAATAGGCGCCGCCAGTTATCCAGCCGCTCGCGCGGATCCATGCCGCTTCGGTGGCAGTCGGTCCAGTCGTTGTCGCCGGGCAGGAGTACAAAGGGCGCCTTGAAGCGCTCGAACTGCTTCTTCCTCGCTTCCATCCACTCGTTGCCGCAGGGGCCGCGACCGGAGGTGATGTCGCCGACGTGGACCACGAACTCGAGCGGCTTCGCGTTCATGCGCTCGATCATGTCATCGAGCAAATTGGCCTGCGCCTGCGAATAGGGCACATCGCCCATCAGGGCGAACGCCATTGAGGCGAGGAGGTTAGAGACCGTAGGCCTTGCGCAACAGGGTGAGCGGGTGGGCCCTCTCGGCTTTGCCGCCGTCCGTGCCCATGCCCTGCAGGATATGGCGCACGGCGATCGGGCAATCCGAACTGACGTAGTCGGGTGCCGGCGCCGCCATCTGGCGGAACACCGGGCCGCCGATCTTCATCGAATTGGCGTAGTACTCGCTCTTGACGCCCCAGGTGCCGTCATGGCCGGCGCAGCGCTCCACCGTGGTGACCACGGTGTCGGGCAGCATCTCCAGCATCTCGCGCGTCTTCTGGCCGACGTTCTGCACCCGCGAGTGGCAGGGGATGTGGTACGCGACCTTGCCCAGGCCGCCCTTAAAGTCCTTCTTCAGCAGGCCGTCCTTGGCGCGCTGCACGAAGTACTCGAACGGATCGAACATCGCCGCGCGCACTGCCTGCACGTCGGCGTCCTCAGGGAACATGAGCGGCAGTTCCTGCTTGAACATCAGGGTGCAGGAGGGCACCGGGGTCAGGATGGCGTAGCCCGCCTTCGCCAGCTTCGCGAGCGGCGGGATGTTGATCGCCTTCAGTCTCGCCACCGCCTCCAGGTCGCCCAGCTCCAGCTTGGGCATGCCGCAGCAGGCCTCCTTATCCGCCAGCACGTGCGGGATCTCGTTGTGCGCGAGTAGCGCCACCAGGTCGTGGCCGATGCCCGGCTCGTTGTAGTTGACATAGCAGGTGGCGAAGATCGCGACCTTGCCGGGCGTCTTCGCGCCGTCCTTCACGGGCAAGGTGGCGCTCGCAGCGACATGGTTGCGGAATTTCGCCGGATCGTAAGGGGGCAGCTCGCGATCCTTGTGGATGCCCAGCGCGCTGTCCATCACCGAGCGCGCCACGCCGTTGCGGTTCACCGCGTTGACCGCCTGCGCCACCACCGGGATCGCGGCCAGCTTGCCTAGAGCGTCGGTCGACGACAACAGCTTGTCGCGGAAGGAGGTCTCGCCTTTCCGGAACTTGATCGCCTTGGCGCGCAGCATCAGATGCGGGAAATCCACGTTCCACGGATGCGGCGGCACGTAGGGGCATTTGGACAGGTAGCACATGTCGCAGAGGTAGCACTGGTCCACCACCTTGCCGTAGTCGGCCTTGGCAACGCCGTCCACCTCCATGGTGCTGGAGGCATCCACCAGGTCGAACAGCGTGGGGAAAGCGGTGCACAGGTTTAGGCAGCGGCGGCAGGTGTGGCAGATGTCGAACACGCGCTCCATCTCGGCAAAGGCCTTGCCCTCGGCATAGAACGCCTCGCTCTTCCAGTCCAGGGGATGGCGGGTGGGGGCTTCCAGGCTGCCTTCGCGCATAGTCGCGCAGACTAAGGCCGCGGCCGGATTAGGGCAATCGCTTCTGGCGATTGCGCGGATAGCCTGTGGCTATAGGACGGACTTAGCAGTTTGTTGAAAAACGTCCCACATGCTGCAGACGGCGATGCGGGGTGTGATGGCGGGCGCGGAGCTGTTTACCGGCAACAAACTCCTTGCCATGGCCTAGGGCGGCGAGGCGATCAGCGTCGTCGCCATGCTGGAAAAATCTCGGCCCGGTCATCGCCGGCAACATCGTCGGCGGCAGCGTGCTGGTGGCGATGGTCTGATAGGTGATCTACCAGCGGGGACGAGCACCGGGTAGCTGAAGCCGCGCGGCTATACTGCCACGCCATGCGGATCTTCGACGTATTCAACGGCGACGCGGACGGCATCTGCGCGCTGCACCAGTTGCGCCTCGCGGAGCCGGCCGAGGCCGAACTGGTCACCGGAGTGAAGCGCGACATCGGCCTGCTTGCGCGCGTGCCGGCGGGGAAGGGCGACCGCGTGACGGTGCTCGACGTGTCGCTGGATCGCAATCGCGCGGCGCTGCTTGAAATGCTCGAGCGCGGCGTGCAACTGCGGTATTTCGACCACCACTACGCGGGCGAGATCCCGCGGCATCCGCTGCTCGAGGCGCACATCGATACCGCGCGTGGCGTGTGTACCAGTCTGCTCGTGAACCGGTACCTGGGCGGGCGTTTCCGCGCCTGGGCGGTGGTCGCGGCCTTCGGCGACAACCTGGACCGCAGCGCACGGGAACTGGCCGCTGGGCTGGGACTGCCGCAGACCGACCTGGAGAATCTGCGGGTACTAGGGCAGGGCCTCAATTACAACGCCTACGGCGAGACCGAGGCCGACCTGGTGATGCCCCCAGCCGCGCTCTATCGCACGCTCGACCGATATCCGGACCCGTTGCAGTTCATCGAGCGCGAACCGGTCTGCGCGCGGCTGGACGCGGCACGGCGCGCGGACATGGCGGCGGCGAGGGCGGTGCCCGCGCGCTGGTCGGAAGGCTCTGCCGTGATGCATGAGTTGCCCGATGCGCCCTGGGCGCGGCGCGTGGGCGGCAGCTACGCGAATGCGCTCGCCGCCGAGGCGCCGGGAAAGGCCGTTGCTATGCTGGTGCCGGGTAGCGCCGGCGGCTATGTCGTCAGCGTGCGCTCGCCCGCGGGCACCGCCCTTGGAGCGGACGACCTGTGCCGGGGCTTTCCCGGCGGCGGCGGCCGGCGCGACGCCGGCGGCATTGACCGCCTGCCGGAATCGGCGCTGGAAGACTTCCGGAGGCGCTTCGCCGAAGCCTTTGCTTGAGGCAGGTCAAGCCGCGTTTTCCCCGCCGCGAGACCGCGCGTGCGGCAACCGATGCCCTGCCGCTCCTGCAGCGCGCGAAGCGGGTCATGGTGCTCAGCGTCGACGGCCGTGCCACTCCCGGCGGCCACGGCGAGCAGCCGGGCGCGGATATCGCCCTCTACCTGTGCCGCCACGGCGTCAAGGCCGAGGCGGCGCGATCCGGACGATCCCGCAGCAGATGACCCTGCCGGTGCTGATGTTGCATTGAATGCGCGCGCGGGTCGAGGTCGGCGCATGCGCCGGGAACCGCCACCGCCGAACTGGGTTGCTGGTGCTGCTGCTGTGGTCGCGCGCCTCGCTAGTGGTCTTTGCGCTGTTCTTCTCCAACGGCTGTCCTCAACAGCGTGCGGGCGCTGCTCGCCAACCCGCTGCCCATGCGCGCTGCTGTCGCAGCTGTTCCTCAACCTGGCCGCGCTGCGCATCGAGCGGCTCGAGACTTTGGTGGCGGCCGAGGATCTCGACCTGCTAGGCTTCCTGCAGGGTGCGGGGTTCTCGCCGGGACAACGGCTGGCTTTCGTCAACTACGGAGACAAGTGATGCGTGGATTGCGCGGCAAGAAGGCGATCGTCACTGGGGGGGCCGCCGGCATCGGCGCGGCTATCGTGGAGCGCTTCCGGGCCGAGGGCACGGAAGTCGTGGTGTTCGACCTCAACGGCGAGCCGAAGGTGGACATCACCGACTACGCCGCGGTGCAGAAGGCGGTGGCCGCGGCCGGGCCGGTGGACATTCTGGTCAACAATGCCGGCTGGGACATGTTCCAGCCGTTCCTCAAGACCGACCCGACGTTCTGGCAGAAGATCATCGCCATCAACCTGGTGGGCCCGATGAGCCTGCTGCACTGCGTGCTGCCGGGCATGGTGGCGCGCGGCGGCGGTAAGGTGGTGAACATCGCCTCGGACGCGGGCCGCGTCGGCTCCTCGGGCGAGGCGCCGTACTCCGCGTGCAAGGGCGGCATCATCGCGCTGGGCAAGACCCTGTCGCGGGAACTCGCCACCAAGGGCGTGCGCATCAACACGGTGTGCCCGGGGCTCACCGAGACCGGCATGCTGGAGGCCTTCATGAAGGGCGCCGGCAACCCCGACAAGCTGCGCGAGGCCTATCGGCGCGCGGTGCCCATCGGCCGCCTGGGCAGGCCCGAAGACATCCCGGGCGCAGTGCTGTTCCTGTCCAGCGACGACGCCGACTTCATCACCGGGCAGACCATCAGCGTCTCGGGCGGACTGACGATGCACGGCTAGATGTAACCGGTCGCTTATATTGGGGGCGCGGGCGACCCCGCCGCAGCGCCGACACCACCGCCGTCACGAGAAACAGCGTTGATCGCCGCTGCTCCGCCCGCCGCGCCGCGGGCGAGGGCGGAAGCAGGCGGTTCAACGCCATGCGCTCCCCCGCGATGGTTAGTAAGAGAAACCCCAGCCTGGCCCGCGTGGCCGCACAGGCGCGCAGCCCGGATGCACGGCCTTGATCGCACCGCTGGTGGCCGGGACGATGCCCAAGGCGTCGCAGGCATCCGACAGGTCGCAGATGGACAGGCCCTGCATCGCCCGCAGGTAGTTCATGACCTGTCTCCTTCGTTCAGGGCTTGTAGCCCGCCGCGGTCATCATGTCGTAACGCACGCGGTCGTGCGCCGTCACCGGGTCCATGCCGCCGCGCACCGCCTCGATGACGCTGTCCTCGATGGACTTGAACAGCTTCGCGAACTCCAGCACTTCGGCCATCTTCTCCTTGGGCACCACGCAGACGCCGTTCTCGTCGGCCATGATGAGGTCGCCGGGCTTCACCGGCACCCCGCCCAGTTGCACCTCGATGCCGTAGCCGGCGCAGGCGCAGCGGTTGCGGATGGATTGCTGGATGAAGCCCTTGCCGAACACCGGCAGGTTGAGCTGCTTGTACTCATCGATGTCGCGTGTCACGCCGTCGATGACGCAGCCGACGAGGCCCAGGTGCCGGGTGGTGAAGCCGGCGACGCCGCCGTAGCTGTTGACGTCCATGCGGCCGGCCTGGTCGATGACCAGCACGTCGCCCGGCTTGCCGAGCTTGATCGCCTCCAGCGTCCCCAGCACCGGGGACTCGGTGGCCTGGCCAACGGGCACCAGCTTCAGCGTCGCCGCCGGGCCGACGATTTTGGTGCAGTCATCCCACAATGGGCCGATGCCGTGCGGGCAGCCCTTGATGCCGAGGCGGTCCAGGCCATCGGAGACATTGGCGGTGGACAGCATGCGGTATTCGGCGATCATGTGCTTCGGGTCCGGCTGCGTGCTCACGTTGAGATTCTCCCTTGGTTTCGGAACAAGTCTTGTCATCCCCGCGGGGGCAGGGGATAGTCCAGCAATCCTAAACTCCTTGGAGCGTTTGCATGGCGGCAGTTTCGCAGTTCCGGGTGGTCCTGCTCGGCAATATGTACCACCCCGAAGGTGACGCGCGCCTTCGCGCCGGGGCGACACTGGAGGTGCTCGAGAAGCTGACCCCCGAAAGCGTGCGCGATGCGCTACGGGAGGCACACGGTGTGTTCGTGCGCTATCCCAACAAGCTGCGCGCCGACGCCATCGCAGGGGCCGCCAGGCTGAAGATCATCAGCAGCTCCGGTCGCGGCACCGACGCCATCGACCTCGCCGCCGCTACTGCGGCGGGCGTGCCGGTGGTCAACAACCCCGCCTTCGGCATCGTGCCCGTCGCCGAGCACACCATCGGCGTGATGCTCGCCTTCGCCAAGAACCTGCTGCCGCTCAATCGCCTGACACATGCCGGCCAGGGCTGGCCGGGGCAGAAGGACTACCGCCGCACCGAACTGCGCGAGAAGACCCTGGGCGTGGTCGGCCTGGGCAACATCGGCGAGGAAGTGGTGCGCTGTTGCACGCAGGCCTTCCGCATGCGCGTGCTCGCCTACGATCCCCATGTGTCAGCGGAGAAGTTCGCGCGCGCCGGCTCCGAGCGGGTCACCGACCTCGGGCGCATCTGGCGCGAGTCCGACTACGTGTCCATTCACGCCGAGCTCAACGAGGAAACCCGCGGCATGGTCGGGGCGGTGGAACTGGCCGCGATGCAGCCGCACGCCATCCTCATCAACACCGCGCGCGGCCCGATCGTGCAGGCGAAGGCGCTGGCCGAAGCGCTGCGCACGAAGCGCATCGCCGGGGCCTCGCTCGATGTCTACGAGGAGGAGCCGTTCTCCGCTGACAGCCCGCTGGCGGGCATGGAGAACGTGATCCTGTCGCCGCACACCGGCGGCCTCACCGTCGAGGCGCTGCATGGTATGGCGCTGTCGGCGGCGGACCAGATCCTGCAGGCGCTGCGCGGCGAGCGTCCGCCGCACCTGGTCAACCCCGAGGTGTGGGGGAGGCGGTGACGTTCCGGCGGCAGAACCTGCATCCGGAGGGGTTGTCGCGGCGCGTCGTCGGAGGTCACCTGCTGTATTCGCCGGTGGTGACGCTGGAGGACGCGCGGCTGGTGTTCGTGTCCGGGCTGCTGGCGCGCGACGCGGCCGGCACCATCGTCGGCAAGGGGGACATGGGCGCCCAGATCGCGCAGGTGGGCGAGAACCTGCGCGTGGCGCTGGAGGCGGCCGGCGCGACGCTGGCCGACCTGGTGCGCGCGGCGCTGCACAAGGCGACCGAATACGCGAAGACGCGCGTGGTGTTCGATCGCGCGATCGACATGAACCAGGCGATCCAGCATCCGCTTGCGCAGAACTGGGCCGAGCTGGAAGCGGCGAACCTGATGGCCTTTCGCGCAGCGCAACTGTACGACCGGGGCGATGATTGTGGCGCGATGGCCAACACGGCCAAGTACCTGGCGGGCGAGGCGACGTTCAGCGCCTGTATCAACGCCATCATGACCCACGGCGTCATGGGCTATGCGAAGGAGTACCACGTCGCGCGTTACCTGCGGGAGGCGCTCATCCATCGCATCGCGCCGGTCACCCCCCACTTGGCCCTTTGCTATATCGCCGAGCGGGTCCTCGGCCTGCCCAAATCGTATTGAGACGGAGCGGGAGACCGGAATGCAACGGCAGAGCAAGGCGTATATCGCGGGCGCCTTTGAGCACCCGACGCGCATGGCGGTTGACAAGACGGTTCCCCAACTTCATGCCGAAGTCGCACTGGGTGCCCTGCTGGACGCCGGGCTTACCAAGGATCACGTGGACGGCTATTTTTGCGCTGGCGACGCGCCGGGCCTGGGCGGAATCGCCATGGCCGAGTACATGGGCCTGAACCTGAGGCACATCGACAGCACCGAAACCGGAGGCTCGTCCTATGTAGTGCATGTCGGGCACGCGACCGAGGCCATCGCAGCCGGCAGGTGCTCGGTTGCGCTGGTGACCCTGGCGGGCCGGCCGCGAGCCGAGGGCGTCGCGACCCTGGGGGCGCGCAACTACGGGGCCGGGGTGCCCGACACCGGCTTCGAGTTGCCCTACGGCCCGGTGATCACCAATCTCTATGCGATGGCGGCGATGCGCCACATGCATGAATACGGCACTACGAGCGAGCAACTGGCGTGGATCAAGGTGGCGGCTTCGCACCATGCCCAATACAACGAGCGCGCGGTGCTGCGCGACGTGGTCACGGTGGAAGACGTGCTCAACTCGCCCATGATCGCGGATCCGCTGCATCGC
>SXNB01000108.1 GCA_005777205.1 Burkholderiales bacterium
CGAAGGACAGGGGCCGGAGCATTCCTCCGGCCGCCCGGAGCGCTTCCTCCAGCTCTGCGCCGACTACAACATTCAGGTCTGCATGCCGGCGACGCCGGCGCAAATGTTCTTTCTGCTGCGCCGGCAGATGATCCGGCCATGGAGAAAACCGCTGGTCATCTTCACGCCGAAGAGCCTGCTGCGGCACAAGGAATCGGTGTCGCCGCTACTGGAGTTCGCCGAGAGCAAGTTTAGGGCGGTAAACGGGGAGTGGGACGAGAACATCCGGCCCGACAAGGTGAAGCGCGTCATCGTGTGCAGCGGCAAGGTCTTTTTCGACCTGATGGCCGCGCGCAGGGAAAAGGCGGTCAAGGATGTGGCGATCGTGCGCGTCGCGCAGCTCTATCCATTCCCGCACGATGAGTTTCAGGCACTGATCAACCTGTATTCGAGTGCAAGCGAAGTCATCTGGTGCCAGGAAGAACCGGGCAATCAGGGCGGCTGGCACCGCCTCCAGCACTACGTGCTGCGCCATATGCGGCCGGACCAGGTCTTGGGCTATGCCATGCGCAGGTCCTCGGCCTCGCCTGCAGCGGGCTACCTGTCGCTGCACAACGAGCAGCAGAAAGAGCTGGTTCAGGCGGCGTTCGCCCCGTTGACGGACAATCTCGTGATGCCCGTCCAAGGCGCAGGCAGGAAGAGAAGGAAAAAATAATGTTGATTGAAGTCAAAGTTCCGCAGCTCTCGGAATCGGTCTCCGAGGCGACGCTGCTCGCCTGGCACAAGAAGCAGGGCGAGGCCGTGAAGCGTGACGAGAACCTGATCGACATCGAGACCGACAAGGTGGTTCTCGAACTCCCCGCGCCCGCTGACGGCGTGCTGGTGAGGATCATGAAGGGCGACAAGGGCACCGTCGTCGCCGGCGAGGTGATCGCCACCATCGATACCGAAGCCAAAGCCACAGCGGCCGCATTCGGTTCTTCCCTGATCGCTGCCCCGCCTTCTGCGGCAGCGAAACCGGCGCCTGCGGCCCCGGAACGCAGCGCCGGGCCTTCTGCAATGCCCTCCGCCCAACGCATCGCCGCGGAGCAAGGCGTCGATCTGGGCAATGTCCAGGGGACGGGTAGGGGAGGCCGCATCACCAAAGGCGACGTCCTCGAGCAAGGCTCGAAGCCCGCCGCTGCCCCCGCCGCCAAGGCCCCCCTCACGCAGCCTCCGTCTGCGGTCAATGCCGAGCAACTGCTCGCCGGCCGCCCCGAGCAGCGCGTGCCGATGTCGCGCCTACGCGCCCGCATCGCCGAGCGTCTGGTGCAGTCGCAGGCCACCGCTGCCATCCTGACCACGTTCAACGAAGTCAACATGGCGCCGGTCATGGAGCTGCGTAAAAAGTACCAGGACCGCTTCGAGAAGGAGCATGGGGTCAAGCTCGGCTTCATGTCTTTCTTCGTCAAGGCCGCGGTGCACGCGCTGAAGAAGTTTCCGTTGGTGAACGCCTCCATCGACGGCAACGACATCGTCTACCGCGGCTACTACGATATCGGGGTGGCGGTGGGCAGCCCGCGGGGTCGGGTGGTGCCGATCCTGCGCGACGCCGACCAGCTGTCCTTCGCCGGCATCGAGAAGAAAATTGCCGAGTTCGGCAAGAAGGCCCAGGACGGCAAGCTCTCGCTGGAGGACCTCACCGGCGGCACGTTTTCCATCTCCAATGGCGGCGTGATCTGCGCCATGCTGTCGACGCCCATCATCAATCCGCCGCAGTCGGCGATCCTCGGGGTGCACGCCACCAAGGAGCGCGCGGTGGTGGAGAACGGGCAGGTCGTGGTGCGGCCGATGAACTATTTCGCGCTCTCCTACGACCATCGCATCATCGACGGCCGGGAAGCTGTACTGTCGCTGGTGGCGATGAAGGAAGCGCTCGAGGACCCGGCGCGCCTGGCGCTGGACATCTGAACCCCGAGATCTGACATGCAGACCTTCGACGTGGTCGTGATCGGCGGCGGGCCCGGCGGCTACATCGCCGCGATCCGCGCCGCGCAGCTGGGCCTGTCCGTCGCCTGCATCGACGAGGCGAAGACCGCGCAGGGCAAGCCAGCGCTGGGCGGCACCTGCACCAACGTCGGTTGCATTCCTTCGAAGGCGTTGCTGCAGTCCTCGGAGAACTACGAGCAGGCCGGGCACCACTTCGCCGAACATGGCGTGAAGGTCAAGGGCCTGGAGCTGGACCTGAAGACCATGCTAGGGCGCAAGGACAAGGTCGTCCGGCAGAACAACGACGGCATCGCCTACCTGTTCAAGAAGAACAAGGTCACTTTTTTCCATGGCCGAGGCAGCTTCAGGAGCCCGACCGAGGTCATGGTCGGCGACGAGACGCTGGCTGCGAAGAACGTCATCGTCGCCACCGGCTCCAACCCGCGCGCGCTGCCGGGCGCCGATTTTGACGAGAAGTTGATCCTCAGCAATACGGGTGCCCTGGCCATCCCCGAGGTCCCGAAGCGCCTGGGCGTCATCGGTGCGGGCGTGATCGGTCTGGAGATGGGGAGCGTCTGGCGGCGCCTGGGCTCGGAGGTGACCATCCTTGAGGCCTTGCCCGGCTTCCTGGGGGCTGTCGACGAGACCATCGCGAAGGAAGCCTCGAAGATCTTCCTCAAGCATGGCCTGAAGATCGAGTTCGGCGTTTCCATCTCGAAGGTTTCCAACGGTAAAGGCGTCAAGATCGAGTACCAGTCAGCTGACGGCACCGCGAAGACGCTAGAGGTGGACAAGCTGATCGTCTCGATCGGGAGGACCGCGAATACCACCGGCCTGAACGCCGAGGCTGCGGGCCTCAGGCTGGACCGCGGCTTCATCGTCGTGGACGGGGAGTGCCACACGGGCGTACCGGGCGTTTGGGCTATCGGCGACGTGGTGCGGGGACCGATGCTGGCTCACAAGGCGGAGGAAGAGGGCGTCGCAGTGGCCGAGCGCATCACTGGCCAGAAACCCCACGTCAACTTCAACACTATTCCCTGGGTGATCTACACCTCGCCCGAGATCGCCTGGGTCGGCAAGACCGAGCAGCAGCTGAAGTCTGAGGGCGTGGAATTCCGAACCGGGATGTTCCCGTTCTCGGCCAATGCCCGCGCGCGTGCCTTGGGCGACACCAGCGGCATGGTCAAATTCATCGCCCACGCGAGGACCGACGAGATCCTCGGCGTGCACATCATCGGTCCCATGGCGTCCGAGCTGATCTCGGAAGCGGTGGTGGCGATGGAGTTCCGCGGCTCCAGCCAGGATATCGGCATGATCTGCCACGCGCATCCGTCGCTGTCCGAGGCGATGAAAGATGCGGCGCTGGCGGTCGACAAGCGCGCGCTGAACATTTGATCGCCGGCAGCAGCCGGCTGGATGCGCGCGCGATCGCGCTCGCCGTCCTCGCCACGGCTGTGCTCGGGGGCTCTTATACCGCCGGCAAGATCGCGCTGCAGGACCTGCCCGCGTTCGGCTTGCTGGCCATGCGCATGACCGTCACGGCGATCGCGCTCGGGGCCTATGCGTACTGGATCAACCAATCGCTGGTGCAGCGCGGGGTCGCCGCAGGCTACGTCCTCGCCCAGACCGCCATCTTCTCGCTGTCACAGGCGCTGCTGTTTGTCGCCTTGGGGATGACCAGCGCCGGGCGCGTGGCGATTCTGTTCAACACCCAACCCTTCTTCACCCTGCTGCTGCTGCCGCTGTTTGTCCCCGGGGAGCGCCTGACGCCACGGCGCTGGCTGGGCACCGGCGTTGCCTTCGCCGGCGTCGCCCTGGTGCTCGGTGAGCGCGGCCTGGGCGGCGCCTCGCTGCTCGGCGACCTGCTGTCGCTGGTCGCGGCGCTGTGCTGGACCGGCAACATCGTCCTCAACAAGCGCATGCCGGGGCAGTTCAACGCGGTGTCCATGGTGTTCTGGAACTGCGCCGGCGCCATCCCCCTTTTCGCGCTGCTCAGCGTCGCATTCGAATCGCAGGCCCCCTGGCGATTCACGCTCCCAGCCGTCGCCGGCGTGCTTTACCTGGGCGTGGTGGCCGCCTGCCTCGGCTTCGTGCTGGTGGCTTGGCTGACGCGTGCCTATTCCGCCAGCCGGGTCAACGTGTTCGTGTTCCTGTCGCCGGTGTTCGGCGTCCTGATCGGTTGGGCGGTGCTGGGAGAAGCGATTACCTTGATGCAGGGACTGGGTGCGCTCACGGTCGCGGCTGGCATCTTGGTCGTGACTGCGGAGGGCTGAGGCGTGGCGCCGCTCAGCCCGACGATCAAGGGCATGCTGTGGATGGTCGCCACCGGCTTACTGTTTACGATCCTCAACGCGATCATGAAGAAGGTTTCCGAGCAGCTCGACCCTTGGGTCGTCGGCTGGCTGCGCTACCTGCTGGGCGCATTCGTCATGCTGCCGTGGGTACTGCGCCACGGCCTTGCGCGCGCTCGCCCCAGCAGCCACCGCGTGCAGCTCCTGCGCGGTTTATTCCACACCGCCGGGTTGGTGCTGTGGTTTGCCGCGCTGCCAGTGGTCACGCTGGCCGAACTCACCGCGATCGGTTTCAGCGTGCCGCTGTTCATCTGCCTGGGCGCGGTCCTGTTCCTGGGCGAGCACATAAGCGCCGCGCGCTGGGCCGCGGTGCTAGTCGGTTTCGGCGGCGTGATCCTCGTCGTCCAACCCTGGGAAGGCGTGGGATTCTCGGGCGTGTCGCTGGGTGGGCTGTTGCTGCTAGGCTCGGCGCCGCTGTTCTCCGGCAGCTTCCTGATGGCCAAGTACCTGACCCGCCGCGAGCCCTCGGACGTGATCGTGCTC